>DASQIQ010000298.1:0-3240 GCA_035631495.1 Micropepsaceae bacterium | reverse complement strand
TCACGGCAAAACGAGGGGCCGGGACTTGGCGTGCGTAAACAGGGTGGTGCGTCGGCGGCGCCGATGGCGGGCGACCCAACAGAAGAGGGACGGAATGAAGTCGAGCATCTCTTTGGTAGCCGCGGCGGCCCTTCTTTGCCTCGTCGGGTGTACGAAAGAGGATACCGCCGCGCCCGCCAAAGCGGCGGGCGTGCCCGATCCCCCGGTCCGGATCACCGCCACCATCCAGGACCTGATGGACGCGGAAATCGACCCGGCGGCGGATTTTCTCTGGGGTTCCGTCGGCTTCGTCAGCACCAAGGACGGCACGGAGGACAAACGGCCCCGCACCGACAAGGATTGGGACACCGTCCGGAACCAGGCCATCATCCTCATCGAGGCGACCAACCTTCTGGTCCTGCCGGGCAGGATCGTGGCGACCGCGGGCAGCAAACTGGACCCTTCCGAGGTCGCTGGGATCGAGGACCCCAAGGACATCCAGAAAGCCATCGATGCCAACCAGACGGGCTTCATCGGCTATGCGCATGGGCTGTACGACGCCGCCGCGGAAATCCTCAAGGCGATCGATGCCAAGGATGTGGGCCGGATGGATGCCGCCGGCGAGAAACTCGACGCCGCCTGCGAGGCGTGCCATCGGGCATTCTGGTATCCCAACGCTCCCGAACCTATCCAAACCTTCAATGGCAAAAGAGTAGGCGTAAACTAGGGTCCCGGGACGGCAATACCGCTGGGACGTCAAGACGATTATTGTGGCCCATCGGTTTCAAAACGCGAAAGGACTAAGTCCAATGGAAAGTCACCCGATACAGGAGCGCGCGCTTCAGAGCCGCCGCCGGAGCTGGCAATTGGTGATGATCGCTGTGACCGCGCTGGGACTCGGCGCCTGCAATATGTCGACCGGGACGCAAACGGCGAACAGCGATGCCCCGAAGAATCCTCCGGGGGGACACCCGCTCTCCGAGGGCATCACCGATGAAGATTACGGCGAGTTCGTCGCCAGGCCCGCCGAGCTGTTGTCGGTCTCAACCAACGACATCGTCAAATCCATCCGCCTCAGCGCCATAGCGGTGAATGTTGGGCGCACCGTGTACGACAAGAACTGCGCCTCTTGTCACGGCGAAGACCTTAAGGGTAGTCAAGCCGCCCATGCGCCCGATCTGACCGACGCCGATTGGCGCTTTTCGGGCGATGATCTGGCGTCTGGCGGCATCACCAAATTGCCGTCCGATGTCGAATGGACGGTGCGTTATGGGGTCCGCTCGGGCAGCCCAAATGCGCGCGGCGTGGAAGCCGATATGCTGGCTTTCGATCCACAATATCGCAATCAGCATGATCTCGATGACTTCGGGAAGGTCAAGACTGTGACCACCGAAGAGATCGCCGATCTGGCGGAATATGTCCTACAGATCAGCGGCCAGCAGGCAGACCCCGCCAAGGCCGAGCACGGCAAGGCGCTTTTTCTCGACAATGCGAAAGGCAACTGCTTCGACTGCCACACCGAAGAAGCCACCGGCAATCCCGCGCTCGGATCGACCGATCTGACCCACAAAGAATTATACCTCTACGGCTCGGACCGGGCCTCGATCATCGAGTCCATCACCAAGGGCCAGCGCGGCGTCATGCCGGGATTCGAGGGCACGCTGAAGCCTGAGGAGCTAAAGGCGGTGTCCGTTTTCGTCTTCTTTCGTGCCGCGAAGGGCCCACCCCCGCCAGGCTAATAAGGCCAAGGTTACGGCGCAGAAGCGAGGCGGCTGAATCGGGGTCCGTCGCGTTATCTTGCCTATGAGCGTCACATCGGCTCCTGGCGGTGGCATAGGAAGTCGTGCCCGGGAGGCTGCCCGGCCCGCCACCAAAGGCCCCTCGCTTGCGAGACCCGCGAGGCGCGACGGATTTTTGCTCCAATTGCGGCGCTTGTTTGCGAGAGCCGCCGTCCGCTTCTTGCGCGACGACATTCCCACCGCGGCGGCGGGCACGACGTTCTATCTCCTGCTCGCGTTCTTCCCAGGGGTGGTGGCGTTCGTCTCGCTTTACGGTCTGTTCGCCGACGTCACCACGGCGCGCGAACATCTGTCCTATCTGCAAGGTTTCCTGCCGCTGGACGTGCTGCGCTTCGTGGGCGATGAAATGGTACGCGTGACCACCACGCATCCGGCCAAGCTGAGTTGGGGATTCCTGCTCGGCTTGCTGGCCTCGATCTGGTTCACCAATTCCGGTGTGTCCTCCTTGATGGTCGCGCTGAACGTCGCCTATGAGCAGAAGGAGACGCGCGGGCTCGTTGCAGCGAATCTCATTTCGCTTGGCATCACGATCGGGGCCTTGATCGCATGCATGATTGCCCTCTTCGTGGTCGTGGCGATTCCGATTCTGCAGATGTCGCTGGGGTTGCCGAGCTTCGACGTTCTGAAGTTCTTCCGCTGGCCGATTCTGTTCGTGGGCAATATCGCCGTGCTCGCCGTGCTCTATCGCTTCGGGCCGGACCGCAGGCGATACGCCAAGCGGCACGTGATACTGGGCGCCGTGTTCTCAGGCGCCGTGTGGCTGCTCGTGTCGTTGGGATTTTCCTGGTACGTCGCGAACTTCGCCCATTACGACAGGACCTATGGCTCGCTGGGCACCATGGTGGGCTTCCTGATGTGGATCTGGCTCGGGCAGATGGTCATTCTGTTCGGCGCCGAACTGAATTCCGAATTGGAAAAGCTCAGATAGCGTCACCTGCGGGCGAGGGCGCTTCTGTAGGCCTTGCGCGCATCCGCGAGTTTCTTCTCGCACCTCTCGCGGCGCTCGCGGAAATCGGCGCGCTGCCGGCGCGCCTCTTCGTCCAGCGCGGCCTTGCGTTCTTCGAGCGCGGCCCGGGCGCGCTGCTCGTCTCCTTTGAGCTCGGCGAGCGCCCTTTCTGCCGCCTCGATAGGCGCTCGGCTGACCTGCGGCCGTAGCGCCGGCTGCGGCCGGGGCGCCGGCGGCGGGGGGACCAGCCGCAGGCGAGGGGGTTCACGCCGCGGCGGGTGCTCCGGTGGCTGGGATTTTGTCTGAGTCTTCGCAGGCAGCGGCTTCTTCGGAAGCTTGGGGATCTGCGGCAGACCGGGATTCTCGCTGAAGGGAGCGTTGCTGCCCACCGGACGGCGCAGCACCACGCCCGGTTTTGCCAAAGCGGCGGCGACCGCCTGTGGATCCTTGGTTTCGGACGCCACGCCTTCGCGGAACAGATTCTGCCGCGAGCCCCATGCCTTCAACGCCGCCGCT
>DASQIQ010000297.1:0-4716 GCA_035631495.1 Micropepsaceae bacterium | reverse complement strand
GCCTTGGTCCACTCCGCGGACGCCGCCGGCCAGCTGCCGCCCATCGCCTCCAGGAGTGCCGCGACGCAGGAGCCGATATCGCCCACCACGGGCGCGGCGATCTCGACGTTGCTGTCCATCTCCTTGGGCTCTATGTCGATCTGGATGAATTTCTTGCTGTGCGGCTCGCCCCAGGTCTTGCCCTTGCCGTGAGACAAGAGCCAGTTGAGGCGCGCGCCGATCAGCATCACCACGTCGGCGTCCTTCAACACGGTCGAGCGCGCGGCGCCTGCACATTGCGGATGGGTGTCAGGGAGCAGACCCTTGGCCATACTCATGGGGAGAAAGAAGATGCCGCTCTTTTCAACGAACGAGCGGATCGCATCGTCGGCTTGCGCGTAAGCCGCGCCCTTGCCGAGAATGATCAGGGGGCGTTTGGCGTTTCTGAGGACGTCAAGTGCGCGCTTGACCGCGGATGGCGCTGGAATTTGTGCAGGCGCCGCGTCGATGACCTTGACAAGCGATTTTTGACCGGCCTCCGCGTCCATCACCTGGCCGAACAATTTCGCCGGCAGATCGAGATAGACGCCGCCCGGACGGCCTGAAACCGCCGTGCGAATGGCGCGTGCGACGCCGATACCGATGTCGGCGGCGTGCAGCACGCGGAAGGCCGCCTTGCACAGCGGCTTGGCGATGGCCAATTGGTCCATCTCCTCGTAATCGCCCTGCTGCAGATCGACGATTTCACGCTCCGAGGAGCCCGACATCAGGATCATCGGGAAGCAGTTGGTGGTCGCATGCGCGAGCGCGGTCAGGCCGTTGAGGAAGCCGGGCGCCGAAACCGTCAGGCAGATGCCAGGTTTCTTGGTGAGGAAGCCGGCAATGGAGGCCGCGTAGCCGGCGTTCTGCTCATGCCGGAACGAGATGACGCGAATGCCTTCGGCTTGCGCCATGCGGCCGAAATCCGTGATCGGAATGCCGGGCACGCCGTAGATTGTGTTGATGCCGTTGAGCTTGAGCGCATTGATGATGAGGTGGAAGCCATCGGTCAGCTCTCGCTCTTCGACATTGGCATCGACGCTTTGCAGTGTTGCGGACATTTCGCCCTCTCCCTAAAAATCTTTCGCGGAAATTCCGTATCAGTCGAGATAATCGGCATAGCGCGCCACATGCTCGGCGAGGCCGAGCGCGTGATTACGTACCAGTTCCTCGGCGCGATTGGTATTGCGCGCCTCCAAGGCTTCGATGATGTCTATGTGATCGCGGATGGAGCGGTCGGCGCGGTCCATTTCGCCGATCGTCTTGCGGCGGATCATCCGCATATGGGTGAACAAATTCTCGGCCATATCGATGAGCACCTGATTGTGGCTCATACGGATGATGGCCTGATGAAACTCGATGTTGACCTCGGAATATTCGTCCAGCTTAGCCTGCACCTCGCCGCCTTCGAAGGTCGCGAACATCTTGCGCAGCGCGGAGATTTCCTGGTCGCTGGCGTTCTGGGTAGCGAGGCGCGCGGCCATGCCTTCGAGCGCCGCCCAGGCGGTAATCAGTTCGATGACTTCGCGCCTCGTCTTGCGCACGACATAGACGCCGCGACGCGGGATGGAGCGCACGAAACCTTCGCGCTCGAGCTGCGCAAGCGCCTCGCGAACCGGCGTGCGGCTCACGCCGAGATCGGAGGCAAGTTGGCGTTCATCGAGACGGATTTCGGCGCGGCTGCCATGCAGGTCCATGCGGGTGATGACGTCTTTCAGGGCCGCATAGGCTTTTTCCGTGAAGTTTGGTTCGCTTGCGATGGGTGCAAGGCCCAGCTTCTTCTGTGAACCCATTGACAGCATTTAAGAATTTCGCTTGTTTAGGGGGGCGTCTATTCTAGTATACAATATACCACATGCGAAAGCCGCCCGTCGAATCGTAAGGTCGAGAGGCTCTAAATACACGCCGGAATAGGCCACCGCCGGGCAGCCGGCCTTTCGAAGACGGAGCCTTAAGTCACATCCGAATCGTCAGGGACTGATACGCGAGCCATCCGCTGCACAGAGATGTGAGGCGGCACTCTGAAACTTCCTTTTCGGTTGGAAAACCACCCGAAGAATGGGAGAAATGCAGGGCCGTGCGACGCCTCAGGCTTGCGGCACAATGTTGCTTGCGCCACTTGGTGCAAAGCGAAAGATACGAGGCATGGGGAGCGAACGATGAATAGATGGTTCCGGTTATGGTCCGCCTTTATCGGCATGGTAATGATCGGCAACCTTCAATACGCCTGGACGCTGTTTGCGGAGCCCATGGTGAAGGCTCACGCGGCACAGGGCTGGTCCCTTTCCGAAGTGCAGTGGGGCTTTGGCCTGTTCATTGCCGCAGGCACCTGGGCCATGCCGTTCTTTGCAACCTACATCGATAAGATCGGTCCCCGGTTTTTCATGATCGCATCCGGACTGCTTTGCGCCATCGGGTGGGGAGCATTGGGGTATGTTCCGAACCTGCTTTCGTTTTACGTCCTTTTCTGCATGGCCGGGATCGGCGTTGCCTGTGTGTACGCCTGCGGGGTTTCGACCGCGGTGAAATGGTTCCCTGACAAGCGGGGGATCGCCTCGGGCATCATCACCGCGGGTTATGGAGGGGGCGCCTTCCTCTTCAATCCGATATTTGATTACCTGATCCAAGCCATTGGTTATTCCGATACGTTCATATGGACCGGCATCACGCATGGCGCCTTGATTGCGCTGTCCGGCCTGGTGCTGGTGAACCCGCCGGCCGCTTACAAGGTCGCCGCGGCGGCTGCCAAACCGAATGTCAGGCGCCACGCCCTCCAATTCACGTATTCGGAAATGCTGCGCACGCCGCAGTTCTATTTCCTGTTCGTCGCCATGTTGTCGGTCGCGATCGGCGGGCTGATGGTCACCGCGTCGGTAAAACCAGTGGCGACCGACTTCGGAATCGGCCACGGAGCGCTCACCGTCGCCCTCGTCCTCTACCCGCTGGCCAACGCTGCAAGCCGCATTTTGTGGGGCTCGGTCTCCGATTATTTGGGCCGCGAAAGGACCATGTTCACCGCGTTCCTGCTCCAGGCCATCTTCCTGCTTGCCCTTACCACGTTGGGGCGGCAAGGCGACGTTATATGGGTGGCGTTGGTGGCGCTTGTCTTCCTTACCTGGGGCGAGCTGTATGTTTTGTTTCCCGCCGTGCTCGCCGATTTGTATGGCAGCAAGAACTCGGCCGGCAACTATGCCTTCCTGTACAGCGCGAAGGGTTTTGCATCCCTTTTGGGCGCTGGTCTCGCGACCAATCTGTTCGAGATGTCGGGCACCTGGGACTATGCGTTCTTTGCCAGCGCCGCTCTCGCTCTACTAGCGGCCTTCATGGCGCTGTATGTGCGCCGGATGCCCCTGCCACAAAAGAGCCCACGGCGCGCTGAAGCCGCTGCGCCATTGCCGGCGGAGTAAGTCTCGTATTCGCTTTCGTCCGGGGGGCGCTGCATGAACGAAACCGCCGAACCGGCGGCAGGCGCCTCATCGCATCCACGGGCTGAGGTGCTTTTGCCGCTGGTGGCGCTGCTGTTCGCGGGCAGCGGGGCTTCCGCGCTCATCTACGAGATCGTCTGGTATCAGCTGCTTCAGCTCGCGATCGGCTCGACGGCGGTCTCGCTGGGGGTGCTGCTCGCCACCTTCATGGGCGGACTTTGCATCGGCAGCCTGGCGCTGCCTCGTATCGTCAAAGGCACGGCCTCCTTCTGGCTCCATCCCTTTCGGTCCTACGCCGCCATCGAGCTTTTCATCGGTGTGCTCGGCCTGATCGAGCTTCCCCTGATTCCGTTTATCGGTCAGGCCTATCTGACGGGGCCGCAGGCGGGCTTTGCCGGCATGCTGCTGCGGGGCCTCACCGCCGCGATCTGTCTGCTGCCGCCCACCATCCTGATGGGCGCGTCTCTACCGGCCATGGCGCGCTGGATCGAAGCATCCCCGCGCGGCGTCTCGTGGTGGGGCCTCTTCTATGGCGCCAACATTTTTGGCGCGGTCTGCGGTTGCTTGATCGCCGGCTTCTATCTGCTGCGCCTTTTCGACGTGAACATCGCCACCTTCGCCGCTGTCGCGATCAATCTTTCGGTCGCTGGGGGAAGTTTCCTGCTAGCCGCGCGCACACCGCCGCGTCTCGCACCCGAAGATCGCGCCGCGCCCGAATTTGCCGCATCCGAGACAAGTCAAATCGGCTGGCGCTGGACGATTTATGCCGCCATCGCGCTCTCCGGCGCTTCGGCTTTGGCTGCGGAAGTGGTATGGACTCGGCTGATGGGATTGATGCTGGGCGCGACGGTTTACGCTTTCTCCATCATCCTTGCGGTGTTCCTGGTGGGCCTCGCCATCGGCACCGCCGCGGCTTCAGGCATGGTGCGCGGGCTCAATCCGCGCCTCGCGCTCGGCTGGTCGCAGATGTTCGCCGCCGCCGGAATCGCCTGGGCGGCCTACGCCATTGCCGATGCGCTGCCCTATTGGCCGATCAATCCGCAACTTTCGAAAGATCCGATTTTCACGTTTCAGATCGACATGGCGCGCACGATTTGGGCGATTCTGCCGGCGACGCTCTTCTGGGGCGCAAGCTTTCCCTTCGCTTTCGGTGCGGCCGCTGCCGCCGCTTCGCGCGGCCGAGATTCCGCTACGACGGTCGGCGGCGTCTACGCCGCGAATACGGCCGGCGCGATCTTCGGCGCGCTGATGACGAGTCTCGTTCTGATCCCAT
>DASQIQ010000296.1:0-2638 GCA_035631495.1 Micropepsaceae bacterium | reverse complement strand
TTTCCTCGCCGCCGTCGGGCTCAGAACTGTCGAGCAGTCTTTTCCAAGGGCCGCCCTCTCTTTGCGGCGGCACAAACGGGACCGTCCCGGTTCCCGCATTGAGCGCAAGGATATATCGAAGGCCTCTTCCGCCCCGATCAGTGCCGCCTAAGGCGCAGCCGAAGCTCCAAACTTGCGGATTCTCCCAATCGGAAGTCTCCATTTCGTGGCCGTCGGGGCGCAACCAGGCGATGTCTTTGAGCCGGCGAGGTCCTTCTTCGACGCCTCGATAGAATGTGCTACGGCGCAAATCGGGATGGCTGGCACGCAACAAAACCACGCGTCGCACGAAAGATAGAAAAATGTCGTCTTCGCTCGCTAGATTCCAGTCGATCCAGCTCGTTTCATTGTCCTGGCAATAGGCGTTGTTATTGCCCCTTTGCGAGCGGCCGAGTTCGTCGCCGGCGGTCAGCATTGGGATGCCGAGCGAGACAAAAAGCAATGCTACGAGGTTGCGCTTTTGGCGAAGGCGCAAGGCGCGTATTTGCGGATCGGCGGTCTCGCCTTCCACGCCGCAATTCCAACTGAAGTTCTCGTTGCTGCCGTCGGCATTGGCCTCGCCATTGGCCCAATTGTGCTTCTCGGCATAGCTGACAATATCCTGGAGCGTGAATCCGTCATGGGTCGTGACGAAGTTGACGCTGGCAAGCGGACCGCGGGTGGCCATCAAATCCTGCGAACCTGTGAGCCGCCTGGCAAGCTCGGCAGCAGAACCCCCGTCGCCGCGCCAGAACCGGCGCGCGCCGTCGCGGAACTTATCGTTCCACTCCGCGAACGGCGCCGGGAACGCGCCCAATCTGTAACCTTCAGGCGTCGCATCCCAGGGTTCGGCGATCAGCTTCAGCCGCGAAAGCTCGGGTTCGGCCGTGAGCGCGGCCAGGAACGCGGCGTCGGGCCGGAACGCCCCGTTCTCCCGCCCGAGAACCGGAGCAAGATCGAAGCGGAACCCGTCGACGCCGGCCTTCGCCCAATAACGCAGTGAGTCCAGCAACATCAGGCGTACATAGGGGTGGGCGACGTTCAGCGTGTTGCCGGTTCCCGCGTGGTTCGCGTAGCCGCGCCGGTTCTCGGGACGCAAATTGTAATAGGAGGCATTGTCGATGCCACGAAACGAGAATGTCGGCCCCAGCTCGTCGCCTTCCCCCGTGTGGTTGAACACGACGTCAAGGATCACCTCGATGCCCGCGTCGTGGAATGTCGCGATCAAGTCACGAAATTCCGCAAGCGGATTGCCGGTCGCGTAGCGCGGCTCCAAAGCGAAAAAATTGACCGGGTTGTATCCCCAATAATTGCGCAGGCCCAGGCGGGCGAGCCTGGGCTCATCCGAGACGGGATGGATGGGCAACAATTCGACGGCTGTGATGCCCAGCATGCGCAGATGCGCGATGACCGGCGGCGAAGCCAGTCCCGCCAATGTGCCGCGATATCGGGGCGGAATATCGCCGCGTAGCATTGTCATGCCGCGCACATGAAGCTCATAGATCACGCTATCGCGCCACGGGGTGCGCAAGGGCCGCGCACCCCCCGGTTCATCGGCGACCAAAATGCCCTTTGGCGTATCGGGCGCGCTATCGGAAGCATCAAAACTGAGATCGGCGGCGGGGTCGTCCGTGCGGTAACCGAAATGGGTGGGAGCGAGCGTAAAACTCCGGTCGAGAGCCTTTGCGTAGGGATCGATCAGCAATTTGTTGTGATTGAAGCGGTGCCCATTGGCTGGGTCATAGGGGCCATGAACCCGGTATCCGTAAAATTGGCCGGCGCGAACGCCCTCGATATGGCCATGCCAAAGATCGCCGCTTCGCTCCAGATCGACGCGCGCGCTCTCTTTCAAGCCATCCCGCTCGAAAAAGCACAGCTCAACCCGTTCGGCATGGACCGAGAAAATTGTGAAGGTCGCGCCATCTTTGTCGAGTGTGGCGCCGAGTGGTCTTTCCGGTGGCGCCATTAGGCGCCTCGCGCACTTGTTAATGTTGCATTTGTCATTGAGCATCTAAACCTATCGCGCGCATTTCCTGGCGCAAGCAGGGAAAGCTTTGGTATGGAGCGGGGCGCGAAATTTTTTGTACCGGCTGCGACCGAAACCGCCCTGGTGCGTTGTCGGTTGGTTGGGGGCAGGGGCTCTTGTCCTTCATAAATCTGAGTTGTGCACGCGGCATACAGATGCTGGAGGCGAATGAATTTCTTAGTCCGTGGGGAGATTTGCGGCTTTAAGGATCAGGTGCGTACGGGGGCGCCGAAGCTGATCCGCAATGGCACAGGAGCGCAACGCCATGCGGGTACTTTACATAGCGTCAGAGGTTTACCCCTTTGCCAAGACGGGTGGGTTAGCGGACGTATCGGCCGCGCTTCCCGCAGCCTTGCGGGAACTCGGAATCGACGTGAGATTGCTCGTTCCGGGCTATACGCAAGCGATCGCACAAGCCTCCGATCCGCAGGACGTCTTATCGCTCGGTAACCCCTTGGGTTGCGGCGAGGTTCGGCTCCTCGAAACCCATCTTCCACAGGCCGATGTACCGGTGTGGCTCGTCGATTGCCCGGCTCTCTACTGCCGGTCAGGAGGGCTTTATCAGTCCGAAACCGGAGAAGAGTGGCCCGACAA
>DASQIQ010000295.1:0-4042 GCA_035631495.1 Micropepsaceae bacterium | reverse complement strand
AACGTCATCGTGCAGCCGAGCTTCTATGGCTTCGACAATAGCTGCCTCGTCGATGCGCTGGCCGAGCTTGGAACATCCGCCCGCGGAATCGCCGTGGTGCCGCAAAATGTTTCGGATGCGGAGTTGAAACGTCTTGCAGCGGCAGGCGTGACCGGCGTGCGCCTCAATCTCGCGACGGCCGGCATCAGCGATCCCAAAGTCGCGATCGATGCAATCAACGGCTTTGGTCCGCGCTTTGTGCCTTTGAATTGGCACATCCAGATCAATACGGGACTTCCCATCGTGGCGGCGATTGCGCAAACCGTCGCCGATCTGAAGGTGCCGGTCGTCTTCGATCACATGGCCAATCTGCAGGCTGAGAAAGGCGCAAACCAGTCGGGCTTCGGCGCGCTGGTCGAACTCGTGAAGGGCCGCAACACCTATGTGAAGCTGTCCGCACCTTACAATCTTTCCAAGCGCGCGGATTGGTCGGACGTCACCCCGCTCGCGAAGGCGCTGATCGCGGCAGGGTCCGACCGCATGTTGTGGGGCACCAATTGGCCGCACCCCGGAAATGGGCGCGGCCCCATTACGCAGATTACGCCCTATCAGGTGGTGGATAACCCCGCGCTGCTTCGCATCTTCGCGGAAGAATGTCCGGGCGCGGCCATGCGCAAGATGATCCTCGTCGACACGCCGCGGCGGCTCTATCGGTTCATCTGATACGAATCACGCGCTGTACCGCCAGTCTCAGAACGGAATCCATCCGTTCGGAAAGGGCGAAGCGTGAAACAGATAATAGTGGGCGAAGACAACGACGAGGAAGACAGCGGCCGCGATCCAGAACGGCCGGCTTAGACTTTCGCTGAAATTCAGGCTGTTACGCCTGCTGATCACAGCGCCAAACGGAATGTTGGAGGTCTTGGCCGCGAAAGCATCCCAAGCCGGACCCATTTTGCGCTTGCGCTTGGCGTCGATGGAAAATGTCCCAAGGAGCGCGACCACGAAGAACGTTCCGAAGAAGATCACCGAGGCGAGGTCGCCATTCGCTGCCATGTGAAACGCGGACCAGATGACGACGCCCCACAGAAAGGGATGCCGTGTGATGCGCACCACGCCTTTGATGTTGGCCTCTTTCGCCGCGGCGGCGCCGTGCCGGACCGATGTGGGATTGGGCATCAAGAGACCCTGAACCCCCAACAAAAACGCAATGGCAATGATGAGAACCCCGGAATCGCGCGCGCCCCGGCCGAGATCGTAGAGCACCCGATTATCGGCACTCATCGAGGCCGCATTGTAGGATATCGCGAGCCAGACGAGCGTCGCTAAGGAGGCGAGCGCATACAGCCCAAGATAGGGACCCTCACCGATTGCGCCGACGATGCCATCGCGAAGGCGCGTGCCGGAGACAACAAGATGGATCGCAAGGAACATAAGGGCCGCTGCCATGAGCATGTTCATGCGCCGATCCTCGTCTATGCGCTCATCGAGCGGCTTGTGAAGACGATCCGGCTGACGCCATCAAACGCACGCCCTCATCCAGCCTGTCCGCATAGGCCCCCAAAGCGGAAGCGGTAATCACCGCGTAACGATCGGCGTCCTCCCAACGCTCTTCCTCGACGGCTTCGCGCACGCCCGGCATCGTCTTGGGATCGTAGCCGGTGAACCGGCCCGGCGCGTACATGAGATTCTTGTACCAGGTCCGGCCGGGCAGACCGATGTCCGGCGCCAAGCTTTCCTCGGTCTGCCGCGTGAGCTCGAAGAGCTGGGACCTGATCTTGTCCGATTGTTTTGCACCGGTGGCGGCAAGAGCGGAATCATAAGCCTTTGCGCTGGTCTTCAAGCGATCGATGGCATTCTCCAGCGGCGAGAAATTGAAATGCGGCACGCTTTTTAAGGGCGTCGGCGCACCGCTGGTCTTGGTGGGATCATCGGCAAGACGATACGCGCCGCTCGCCAGCATCTTGGCCTGTGCCTCGGCGGCCTCGCGCTTGGTGTCGGCAAGCTTTTTCACCTCGTCGAGATAGCGCGACACCGTGTCGGCAAAATCGCCGTAACGCACGAGGGGAATGTCGGCGTCGGCCATGCGCAGAATCATGCGCCCGGCGGTTTTTGCCAGCGCGCCGGCATAGACAAATCCTGGATCGCCGAAGCGGCTGTAATATTCATAGGTGTCATAGGCGGAATGATAGACGCCGCCGACCTGGCCTTCGCCGCCGAAGCCGACATTGAGCGCCGCCAGCCCCAGATGCTGCAAGAAACTGGAATAGTCGGAGCCTGAGCCAAGCGCCTCGATCGGAAGATCGCGCGCCGGATCCAGGGCAATCTTGCCGCGATCACGCGTCTCCTCGTTCGCGCCCGGCGCGGTGCCTGCGACCTGGAGCCGTGCTCGCTGACGCGCGGCGACGGAAACGCCGGTCTCCGGATCCTTCACATCGGCCGCGACCATGTTCACCAGATGCTGCAGAGAATGACTGCCCTCGACATTGAGAAAACCGCGTCCGTTGCCGTCGGAATTGATATAGACGAGACCCTTTTGCTTCAGCTCCGCCTCATGCGTTTCGGCCCATTCGGTCGAGCCCAACAGCATCGGCTCCTCGGCGTCCCAGCTCAGATAGACCAGCGTGCGCTTCGGCCGCCATCCTCCTTTCGCCAGCGCTCCGATGGCTTTTGCCTCGGCCATCAGCGCGATGTGGCCGCTCATCGGATCGGCGGCGCCGAACACCCATCCGTCATGATGATTGCCGCGCATGATCCACTGATCGGGATAGGCGCTGCCCTTCATCGTCGCGACGACATTGTAGATGGTCTTGAGGCCCCATTCGGATTTCACGGCAAGATGGGCGCGCGCCGCGCCGCCGCCGACGTGATAGGTGATCGGGAGCGAGCCGCGCCAGGCGGCCGGCACCACGCGGCCGTCAAGGCTCGCGAGGAAATGCTGTGCGTCGCCATGGGAGATCGGCAACACCGGTATCTTCAGAAGCGACGGGGCATTGGCGATGCTCAAACGCTGGGCGTTGGCGGTCGCGCCGATTCCCGGCGTCAGCGGATCGCCGGGATAGAGCGTCATGTCCGCGACCGAACCGCGCTGGAAACCGTTGGCCGGGCGCGCCGGCCCTTTGGGGTAGGCGTCTTCCGTCGAATAGCCGTCGTCGCGCGGATCGGAATAGATGATGCAGCCGACTGCGCCGTGCTCTTGCGCGAGCTTCGGCTTCAAGCCACGCCACCCGACGCCGTAACGCGCGATCACGATCTTGCCCTGGACCGAAACGCCCAGGCGCTCGAGTGTCTTGTAATCGTCCTGCATGCCGTAATTGACATAGACCAGCGGCGCGGTGACATCGCCGTCGCCTTGGTAGGCGACATAGGCGGGCAGCTCATTCTTGATGCGCGAAGAGGTTTCGTCGCCCGGTATCGGCGCTTCCGTCAGCGTCGCTTTGAACGGTGCCGTCCCAACGAGCTCGAGACTTTCGCTGATCGGGGTTGGGTACAACACCTCGAAGGTTTCGATATGCGCGTCCCAGCCCCATGATTGGAATTGCGCCAGCACCATCTCGGCGTTCGCCTTGTTGTGCGGCGAGCCGACATGGTTGGGCTCGGCGGCCATGGTCTTCATCCATCCGCCCATCTCGGCCGGATTGATCGAGGCGTCAAACCGCCGTTCGAGGTCGGCATTTGCCGTTTGTGCCGTGGGAGGCGTCTGGGCCGAGGTTGAACTCACACCGAACAAGACGCCGAGCAAAACCCACCCGGTTGAAAGAGCGCGACGCATAGTGCCCCTGCCATCGATGGTCCCGCTGCCATTTTTATCCCTTGGGGACCCATATGTCCAAAATCGGGGCCCCATTGCGGTCATCCGTAATGTGGATAGGGATGACTGCTTTTCGCCAAACACCGACATCGCCGAGGCTGCTCATACGGGTGCTTTCTCGCGGGCAGGAAAGCAGGCTACAAGTCGGTCGGTTCAGAGCAAACATGAAGGGAGATTCGCATGGATATGCGGCGCGGGAATTTCCTTTTATTGGCGTCGTTGGCGGCAATGGCGGCAATTCCTGTCTTGGGG
>DASQIQ010000294.1:0-1958 GCA_035631495.1 Micropepsaceae bacterium | reverse complement strand
CCGCGGATTCGCGCACGGAACGCGTGTTGATCGAGGAACTGTCGCGCACGCGCCCGGGCTATGGCTTTCTGGTGGAAGAAGGCGGCGCCATCGAGGGCAAAGACAAGACCCACCGGTTCATCATCGATCCCATCGACGGCACGTCGAATTTCATGCACGGCATTCCGCAATTCGCGATTTCCATCGCGCTAGAGCGCGAAGGTCACCTCGTCTCGGCGCTGGTGTTCAACCCGGTGACGGACGAAATGTATGTCGCCGAAAAAGGTCACGGCGCCTATCTGAACGACCGCCGCTTGCGCGTCGCGGGGCGCAAGAGTCTTTCGGATATCCTCGTCGCGTCGGGCGCGCCGTTCCTGGGCAAGGAGGGCCGCGAGGAATTCCTCAAGGAGCTGGAAGCGGTCATCGGAGCCACAGCGGGCGTGCGGCGATTCGGCTCTGCCTCGCTCGATCTTGCCTGGATGGCGTCCGGACGATTCGATGCATTCTGGGAACGCCAGCTAAAGCCCTGGGACATCGCGGCGGGAATTCTGTTGGTCCGCGAGGCGGGTGGCGTCGTAACTGATCTGGACGGCCGGGACTGCATGATGGATTGCGGCCACATCCTCGCCGCCAACGACGCCCTGCACAAACAATTGCTGGATCTGCTGCGCGGCAAATCGTGACAGAGCTAGCGAGAAACACCATCCGGCAAATGCCGCGCGGGGTTTTTCGTTAACGCGCGGCGTAGGTCTTGCTGAACCCGTTGCGGCCGTTGGTGACGGTAAACTTGCCGTCCGATGCGACCGATGCGCGAATCCAATGCCCCTGGCAGTCCGCTGTGTCCTCCAGATTGGCGATCATGTCGGGCGAAGTATTGTGAGCGGGATCCTTGTCCAGCAACGATAGATGCTCCTGCCAGATGCCTTCCACCCCCGGCGATTTCGCCAGCCTGAGATAGGAATTTCTTTCGTAGGCAGCCGTCTGGACGCCGGGAACAACGAGCGGCTTGGAGCGCTCGTCGGTCTGGCCGAGGCCCTTGTGCGGTCCGTTGTTCATGATCATCACTTGCGGCTTGATGGCGCCGAGAAATGCCGGCGCCGCCGAGTCATCGAGCCCGCCATGGCGGCTGACCAGATACATCGTGACCGTGCCCAGTTTGTTGACCGGACAGGAAAGCTCCATCTCTTTTTGCCAGTCGAGATCGGCCAAGCTTAAATATTTGAATTTGCCGTAACTGAGCATCAGCCCAACCATGCGCTGATTTTCAGGGCCCGCCGGACCCATCTGCGGTGCGTTGGCGCAAAGCGGATTGGGCCCGCCGCCATTCACCGGATTGGCGATCAGCTTCTCGTCCGAAGCCACCACCTGCACCTGAACGCCCTTCAAGGGGATGTTGTCCCCCGGTTTCAGAATGGTTCGCTTGTTGCCGGCAACCGCCTTGTAACCCTCCAGCCTTGCCCGATCTTCAGGCTGCACCGCATCGCCATGATCGAAGAACCGGCCGATCGGAATCATCTTGGCGAGCGCGGCAAGCCCGCCCACATGATCGGCGTGCCAATGGCTGATCACCACATAGTCGATCTGCTTCAATCCCGCCTGTTGAGCGGCGGCGTAGATCCGTTTCGCGTCCCGGTCGCCCACTTCATATCCGGTATCGAACAGCATCGATTCTCCAGACGGCGACACGATCAGCGTGGACGCACCGCCCTCGACGTCGATCCAATAAAAATCCAGGTTGCGCTGCTGCGCAGGAGCGGCCCGCGTGAGCCCCGGAGCGGCGAGCGCGAAGAGCGCCAGTGCCATTGCTGTGGAATATCGTTTCATCGCTATTTCTCCTTTGTCCGACCAAGACGAGAGGAAGGGATGCGGGCAAAACAGATGCGGGGCGCCACGAAAACGGTGCTCTTTCGGGGATCTCCCCTTGGAAGTTTTACTTCAAGTTCTGATAGACCGCACGCACGACGCGTTCGCTGGCGGCG
>DASQIQ010000293.1:0-3004 GCA_035631495.1 Micropepsaceae bacterium | reverse complement strand
CGGCGAAATGCAAGCCGCCGCCAATCTCAAACTCCCCGATACGCGCTATGGCGTCATCCTCGCCGATCCGCCTTGGCGTTTCGAACCATATTCGCGCGATACCGGAATGGATCGGGCGGCAGATAATCACTACCCGACCGGATGTCATGTCGAGATCAGCAGACTGCCCGTTCATGAGATCGCCGCCAAGGATTGCGCCCTGTTCCTGTGGGCCACAGTGCCGATGCTGCCGCACGCCCTCGCCGTCATGGCGGCATGGGGATTCGATTATCGCAGCCATGTCATTTGGAAGAAAGACAAACTCGGCACCGGCTACTGGTTCCGCAACTTGCATGAACTTCTGTTGCTGGGGGTTCGCGGCGATGTTCCGGCGCCAGCTCCGGGCGACCAGTGGAGCACCATCCTTGAAGCGGCGGTCGGCGAGCACTCGGAAAAGCCGAAGTGCTTTCACGCGATGATCGAAGCGTATTTCCCCACGCTGCCGAAGATCGAGCTTAATGCGAGGCGCGCCCGTGATGGATGGGATCGCTGGGGATTGGATGCTCCGAACCAGGAGGCTGCGGAATGAACATGATCGGAAGAAACACAATCGCTGGCGAGCTGCTGCGTGGCTTCGTCGAACGGGTCGAAAACATCAACGCGCAAATTAAAGACCTCGGCAAGGACAAGGCCGTCGTCATGGCCGAGGCCAAGAAAGCCAATCTCCAGCCTGCCGGCATCACCTACATCGTCAAGAAACGGAAAATGAAGCCATCCGAGCGCGCCGAAGCGGAAGCGCTGGAGGACATGTATCTGCACGCAATGGGCATGGCGGTCGATAATCCGCTGTTCCGCGCCGTGGGCCTGATGAAGATCGATATCGCGGCCCGTGACCAGGTCGTCGAGGCAATGAAGCAATTCGTGCCGGCGACGGGATCGATCACCATCGAGGCCGGCGGCGTGCCGGTGCGGCTCACTCGCGACGCGGACGGGAACGTCGCGGTGACCGAAGTGATCGAAAAGCCGATCGCGGAAGCGAAGCCTGCCGAACGCGGAAAATCCGCCCCCAAAGCGGACGTTCCGAATGTCGACCCTGACGGTGCAGAAGCGCTGGGCCGCTCCTATGCCAAGGCTGACCGGCCCGTCATCGATAATCCGTTCCCTTATGGCGATCCGCGCCGCGCCCGGTTCGATCAGGGCTGGCGTGCCGAGACTGGCGGCGACGGCATGGGGCCGGATGAGGATGACGATTGATGTCCCACGATAGCGTGCCCTCGGCAATCGAGGATTTTGGCGACGTTTTCGAGCCGTCGGAGGCGGCAGAACCGATTCTTAGCCGCCCCGTGCGCAGTGCGCTGTTGGAATGGCTGACGGAAATTTTTGCCGACGACGAATTGAAAGCGGTCGGCATCAAAGCCCGCAAGCGGTCCTTGTTCGATGGACCGCCCGGCGTCGGCAAGACGACGCTTGCCCATCATTTGTCGGCACGTCTCGGGCTGCGCATGGTCGCAGTGCGGCCGGAGCGTCTGATCGCCAAGTGGCTCGGTTCCACCGGCCGAAACATTGGCGCGCTGTTCGACGCCGCCTCTGCCTCCGATCCGCAGATCGTATTATTCATCGACGAATTCGACGCGATCGGGTTGAAACGCACGGAAGCGGAGCAATCCTGCGACAGCGAGCGCAATGCCTGGGTCAATACGCTGCTCCAGCGTATCGAGCAGTATGACGGGTTCCTGATCGCCGCCACCAATCACGCAAAACACATCGACCCCGCCATCTGGCGGCGGTTCGAAATGCACATCTCTCTGGAGTTGCCGGGACAATTCGAGCGCCGGCATATTCTGGCGAGATACCTCGCGCCCTTCGGACTACCCGGCACCGCATTGGGTGCCTTGGCGGAGGCATGTGAGACGGCATCGCCTGCGCTTATGCGGCAGTTCTGTGAAGGCCTGAAGCGGCAGATGATCATCGGCCCGAAATGCGGATGGTCGATGGTCAGGGAAAGCGTGATCGAGCGGCTGATCACGACAATCCATCCGCATCCCGATCTTGGAAAGCCGCGCCTGTGGTCGCATGGTGCGAAAGATGCCGCGATCAAGTTACTGCCATGGCCATTGCCGCAAGCCGCAGAGGTTGCAGAGCCGCCGCCGGGACGGCCAAGCGTCGACAATGTAGTCAAGTTTGCATCCGCGTAGCGTCAGTCAGTGCTTCCCCATTTGTTTCCGAGTCCCCGCAGCGGGCGCATCTCTCATTGCGTCCGGGAGAGAGAGTCATGGCCGAAAAGACCGGCATAGAGTGGACCGATTCCACCTGGAACCCATTGCGAGCCCGCAATCTCGCCACCGGCAAGATCGGCTGGCACTGCGAGCATGCTTCGGAGGGCTGCCGGTTCTGCTATGCGGAAGGCATTAACAAGCGCCGTGGCACCGGCCTTGACTTCAAGCCCGGCCATCGCGCCGACGTCGAGATATTCCTCGACGAAAAGATGCTACTTGCGCCGCTGCGCTGGAAAAAGCCGCGGATGATCTTCGTCAACTCGATGAGCGATACGTTCGCGGAATTTGTGCCGGATGAGATGATTGACCGCATCTTCGCGGTCATGGCCTCGTCCGCTCGCCATACGTTTCAAGTATTGACCAAGCGCCCAGCGAGGATGCGGAAATATCTGGCTGGAATTGAAGCCGAGGCGCCAGAGCGCCTACGCCAATACATGGAGGTCAGTCGGGAGGCGCGCCAAGCGCTTACGCCCCCAATGTCAGAGCCCGATCCACCCACGCCAGAGTTACGCGCGCTCTACGATAGAGTCGACGGCGAGATACCCAAACTGGATGAGTATCATTGGCGAAAGTGGCCTCTGCATAATATCTGGCTCGGCGTCTCTTCCGAACGCCAGCAGGAAGCCGACGAACGGATTCCCGATCTCCTGGCGACGCCGGCCGCGGTGCGGTTCGTGAGCCTGGAGCCGCTGTTGGGGCCGATCGCGCTCGGTGTTGGCTCCGGTACGGCGCGATGCCCATTTCCACCA
>DASQIQ010000292.1:0-4210 GCA_035631495.1 Micropepsaceae bacterium | reverse complement strand
TGATGATGGGCCGCGCCGCCTATCAGAACCCTCAGCTGCTCGCCGATGTGGATGCGCGGTTTTTTGGCGAGCCAGGCGGCGATGTGGCGCAAGCGGTGGATTCCTACCTCGATTATGTCGCGGTGCAGCTTGCGCAAGGCGTGCCGCTCAACGCCATGACCAAGCACATGCTGGGCCTGTTCCACGGACAACCGGGCGCGCGGCTGTTCCGGCGCCATTTGAGCGAGAACGCGACGAAGAAGGGCGCCGGCCTTGCGGTGCTGCAGGATGCGCTGACATTTGTAAGACGCGCGCGAGCCGAAGCGGCGTAACTCCCACCGGCCTCCGGCAGCCTCCCGCGCGATCAGGGAAAGGAAAGAAAAAGCTAAATCTTCTGGTCGTATTCGCCGACTTCCGGGAATTTCGACAGCCGCGCATCGATGTCGCGGAACATGGCGTGCATCGCCTCCTGCGACACCGGACTTTCGCAGACCACCACCAGCGAGGGCTTGTTGGAAGAAGCGCGCACCAGGCCCCAGGTGCCGTCTTCCAACGTCACGCGCACGCCATTCACCGTCACCAGCCGCGCGATTCTCTGGCCCAGAATGCGCTCGCCCTTGGCATGCATGCGCTGATAGTCCTGCGTCACCACGTCGACGAGGTCGTATTTGCGCTCGTCGGGACAGAACGGCGCCATGGTCGGCGAGCCCCAGGTCTTGGGCAAACCACGCACGAGCGCGGACATGGTCTTTCCGGCGCGGTCGAGCATTTCCAGGATGGTAATGCCCGCAACGATGGAATCGTCATAGCCGCGCCCGATCGGCGGGTTGAAGAAATAATGGCCGCTCTTTTCCAACCCCGCCAGCGCGCCGAGCTCCGCCGTGCGCCGCTTGATGTAGGAATGGCCGGTCTTCCAATAATCCGTGACCGCGCCATTGGCCTTCAACACCGGATCGACTTCGAAGAGGCCGGTGGATTTCACATCGACGACGAATTTTGCATTCTTCACTCGCGACGATAAATCGCGCGCGATCAACACGCCCACCTTGTCGGCGAAGATCTCGTGCCCCTCATCGTCCACCACACCGCAGCGGTCGCCATCGCCATCGAAGCCGAGCGCGAGCTCCGCACCCGATTCCCGCACCGCCTCCCCCATCGCGTGCAGCATGTGCAGATCTTCGGGATTGGGATTGTATTTGGGAAAGTTCCAGTCGAGCTCGGCATCCATCGGCACGACGTCGGCGCCGATGCGGCGTAAGGCTTCAGGCGCGAAGGCGCCGGCGGTGCCATTGCCGCAAGCGGCGATGACGCGAATAGGGCGCGACAGGCGTTTGCCCTTGGTGACTGCGTCGAGATAGGTCTCGCGCATGTTCTCGACGCGCGTGTAGCTGCCGCCCGCGCGCGCCCGCGCCGTGCCCGAGAGGGCGATCTGTTTCAGCCGCGTCATCTCGTCGGGGCCAAAGGTGAGCGGCCGCTGGGCGCCCATCTTTACGCCCGTCCAGCCATTCTCATTATGGCTGGCCGTGACCATGGCGACGCCCGGCGCATCCAGCGCGAATTGCGCAAAATAAGCGACCGGGGAGAGGGCAAGGCCGATGTCATGCACGGCGCAGCCCGCCGACATGAGGCCGAGCGTGAGGGCCTGCTTTATGGAAAGCGAATAGGAGCGGAAATCATGTCCCACCACCACTTTGGGCTCGATCCCGCGTTCGTGAAAATAGGTTCCGAGCGCAAGGCCCAGCGCCTGGACCCCGATGAGATTGATCTCCTTGGGAAAGAGCCAGCGCGCATCATATTCGCGAAACCCGTTCGCGGTGATCAGGGGCTGGGATTCAAAGTCAAAGCTATTGGGGATGAGATCGCTTTTCGGGATGCCGAACATCGAAAGGGGCTCGCGACTCGAGTGGTAGGACTCTCTAGAGCCGGGACGCGGAGAACGCCAGTGAATTAGCGACCCTCAAACCGGACATTCGCGCCGAACGCATTGTCCAAGCCGAGCAGCCGCGCCACGTCGTTGTTGAAGAGCCGCGATGCGTCGTTGGTGAAGCGCAACGATTGCTGAAACCGAATCGCCTCGCCTGACGAAGGATCGGGGTTTGCCGGAAGAACGGTGCCTTGAATCTGATAGAGGCGACGCTGGTAATAGAACAAAGCCACGCTCGACCGGCTGCCATCCTTGCCGACGAGGCTGAGCTGACGGCCGAAAACCCGGCTGACCCGCGCTTGTATGTCGAGCTTGACCTCCGCCTCTTGCGCGAGCGTCTTGATAGCCAGATCGATCACCTGCCTGTCGTTGAGGTTCGTGCGGCGCGAAAAATCGGCCACGATCATCCGATAGGCGCTGGAATCCTGATTCAGCGAATAGATGCGCGCCGGCACGGCGATGCCGCTGGCCGTCATATAGGTGGTGTCTTCGATTTTGGGGTCGCCGGGGAAATGCAGGGAAAATCCAAGATCGGGATAGGTGTATTCTTTCCAACCTTGCGCAGTCGCGGTTCCGGCGAGGAGCACCATGGCGAAGATCAAGGCGAGGCAACGCAACACGAAAGACCTCCGGAGCTTCAGCGCAGTAGGCGAAACGCCTGCTGGAAGAAATGTATGCCCGATGAGCCGGCCGGATCGGTGTTCATCGCCGGATAGGTGACTTTGATCTGGTACAGCTGGTTGCCGATGAAGAAGATCGCGTCGGTGTAGCTGGTCCCGTCTTGGTCCTCGACGCGAATCTCGCGTCCGTAATTCCAATCGATACGTCCCGATACATCGTGCGTGACGCGTCCAAGGCTGATCAGGTTTTTCGCGGCCTCATCGATGGTGCGGTCCTTTTCAGCCCGCGTGCGGGTGAAGTCCGCGATCTGAACCGCATAGACGACGCCGCCCGAATTGAAGGAATAGACCCGTTCCTTGACGACCCCTTGGGGGATCTGCGCGGTCTTATAGTCCCGTGTCTCAAGCTTGGGACGGTCTGGATATTGCGCGGCAAAGCCGGCTTCGGGGTAGCTGAACTCCTGCCACCCACCCTCCGCCGCGTAGGCGGCGCCCGTGAAACATATCGCCGCGACACCCCAAAAAGCGATTGCCCGCATTCCGATCCCCTGTTTGGAAGACACACTCTGCCACAGAATTGACGGTGCCACGGTCCCGAAACCGTGAGCCGCACGGTCAGAACGGGTTGGTGAAATGGAATTGCGTCAGGAAGATGCTGATGCCCGAAGAGCCCGCCGGGTCGCTATTGACGGCCGGATAAACCACTTTCACCTGATACAGGAGCTGCTTCACATAGAAATTTGCGTCGGTGTAGCGGGTGCCGTCGCCGCCGATGACGACGAGCTCCCGGCCATGCATCGAGTCGAGGTAGATCGAGTCGTAGAAGGCAAGCGTGCCCAAACCCATCAGAACCGACGCGACCTCGTCGACTACGATATCGGGATCGGCATCCACTTTCGAAAAATCCGTGATGCTGACGCTGTAGATGACCCCGCCCTTATTGTAGGAATAAATCCTTTCCGGCACGGCGCCGGTTGGCGACTGTGAAGTGCGGTAAAGCCGTTCGGCGAACACAGGCTTTCCAGGAAAACTCGCGGAGAAGCCGTCGTCGGGATAGGTATATTCCCTCCAGCGCTCCGCCGAAATTGCCGGCGCCGTCAAAAGAAGGCCTGTAATCGCAAGGAAAAGTCGCGCTCGCACCTAAGAGCCCCCCAGCGGGGAAAGTGTAACATGGAGCAGGCGTGAGGCTTTTGAACATTATCCATATGTGATACCATAATTTATACACATTAGGAATTGTAGAATGAGCAGTGCAGTCATACTCGGTGCCGACAACCGCGCAGCTTTGCGGCGGCTGGCGGAAGCGCTTGCCCTGCCCCGCCTTCAGCCGGGCTGGGTGTGGCTCGCGGGCGCGGGTCCGGGCGACCCTGGGCTGGCCTCGCTCCACACGCTTCATGCGGTCGGCGAAGCGGATGTGATTCTGACAGATGCGCTGGTGAACAAGGCGATGCTGACGCTGGCTCGCCCCGACGCGCGGATCATCGATGCGGGGAAGCGCGGCGGGAGGCCCTCGCCGTCGCAAGACAGCATTTCCCGGCGGCTGATTTCCTACGCCCGCAAGGGTCTGTGCGTGCTGCGGCTGAAGGGTGGCGATCCCTTCGTGTTCGGCCGGGGCGGCGAAGAAGCGCTCGCTTTGGTGCGGGCGAATGTCCCCTTCCGCATCGTGCCCGGCGTGACGGCAGGAATC
>DASQIQ010000291.1:0-16403 GCA_035631495.1 Micropepsaceae bacterium | reverse complement strand
GCGCTGGCTTTGGGCCGTGCGCGCCAGGCGGTCAAGCCGGGGCGCGCCGCGGCGATCCGCACAAAAAACAAGACCCGCAAGAACAGGAACGATTGAGTCATGTGTGGAATCATCGGCATTGCCGGAACGCGCGATGTGGCGCCGCTCATCGTGGATGCGCTCAAGCGACTGGAATATCGGGGGTATGATTCGGCAGGTGTCGCCACGCTGAACAAGGGCGGCATTGATCGCCGCCGCAGCCCGGGCAAGCTCAACCAATTGGTGAAATTGCTCGACGACAAACCGCTGCCCGGATTCACCGGCATCGGCCATACGCGCTGGGCGACGCATGGCGCGGCCACCGAGCGCAATGCCCATCCGCACGCCTCATCCCGGGTCGCATTGGTCCATAACGGCATCATCGAGAATTTCCGCGAGCTGAAAGAGGAGCTTCGCGCGGCCGGCCACCAATTCGAATCCGAGACCGATACTGAGGTCGCCGTCCATCTGGTCACACATTATCTCGACCAGGGGCTTTCCCCCGTAGATGCGGCGCGAAAACCCGTGAAGCGTCTTACCGGCGCGTTTGCGCTGGTGATGATCTTCAAGGGCGAAGAGTCCCTGCTGGTCGCGGCGCGGCGCGGCAGTCCGCTTGCGGTGGGTTACGGCGACAAGGAGGCCTATCTCGGCTCGGATGCGTTTTCGCTCTCGCCGTTCACAAATCGCGTCGCCTATCTCGAAGACGGCGATCTTGCGGTCGTGAAGGGAGCGGACGTCGTCATCTACGATCAAAATGATCATTGGGTTGCGCGGCCCATCAACATCATCCCGCCCTCCGGCGGGATGGTCGACAAAGGCGGCCACCGCCACTTCATGGCCAAGGAAATCCACGAGCAGCCGGAAGTCGTGGGCCACACCATCTCGCGCTATATCGACGCGTCAGGTCCCACGGTGAATCTTTCTGCCGAAACCATGGCGCCGTTTAAACTTGCCTCGCGCCTGACGATTTCGGCCTGCGGCACCGCATTTTATGCCGGCCTTATAGGCAAATATTGGTTCGAGAAATTTGCGCGTCTTCCGGTGGAAGCCGATGTTGCGTCCGAGCTTCGCTACCGGCACCCGGTCTATCCTGAGGGCGGGCTGTGCCTTTATGTTTCGCAGTCGGGGGAAACCGCCGACACGCTGGCGGCCATGCGCGACGCCAAATCCGCCGGTCAGCGCACGGCCGCGATCGTCAACGTGCCAGAAAGCTCCATCGCCCGCCAGGCCGACCTTGTGTGGCCGACCTATGCAGGGCCGGAAATTGGTGTTGCTTCGACCAAAGCGTTCACCTGCCAGCTCTCGGTGCTCGCCTCGCTCGCCATCGCCGCGGCGCGCGCGCGCGGGCAAATCGATGAAGCCGAGGAGCATCGTTTGTGCGGACTTCTCTTGGAGACGCCTCGCCATATGGTCTCGGCTCTTGCCCAGGAATCGAAGATCGAAGTGATCGGGCATGAGATCGCCAAGGCGCAGGACGTGCTCTATCTCGGCCGCGGCGTGAATTTTCCGCTTGCGCTCGAGGGTGCGCTGAAGCTCAAGGAAATTTCCTACATTCACGCCGAAGGCTATGCGGCGGGAGAAATGAAGCATGGCCCCATCGCGCTCATCGACCGCAACGTTCCGGTGATCGTCATTGCGCCTTCCGACGAGCTATTCGAGAAGACCATCTCCAACATGCACGAAGTCATGGCGCGCGGCGGCAAGGTGGTGCTGATTTCGGACCGCAAGGGCCTTGATGCTGCCGCCGACCGGACCTGGGCATCGATCGAAGTGCCGGAAGTGGATTCTTTCATCACCCCGCTGATCTACGCGCTGCCCGTCCAATTGCTCGCCTATCACACCGCGGTCGCCAAAGGCACCGATGTGGACCAGCCGCGCAATCTCGCCAAATCGGTCACGGTAGAATAGCGCGCGGGACCCGACCGGCTTTTGCCCGTGCTGGCGTCATGACGGGAAAATTACGGGCATGTCATGAAATCCGTGACGCGCAATCGGCCTTAGACCGCCGCCCCAGATAATTTTCTCAGTGCAATCGTGCTAGAAAACGTGGGCCGTCTATTCTCCGGGTCTCTAGCAAGAAAATGAACGTCCCGCCCTCCAGGTATGTCGTTGAGAGCATCCCGGGAGTCACCCGGAAGGCGAAGCCGCGCAAATGGCTTATCGGTGGCGGCGCGCTGATCCTGGCTCTCGGCGCGTTCTGGTATATCACACGCGCCGACAATGCCCCCGCCAGCGCCCAACGGCCGCCCAATACCGCGCCCGTCCGGGTCGCGGAGGTTGTTCGCCGGGACATGTCGGTAGTGAGGCGCACTCCCGGCACGGTGATCGCCAATACGACGGTTCAGGTTACCGCCCGCGTTCAGGGCGTGTTGGACGCGGCAAATTTCAAGGAAGGCCAGTTCGTCAAGAAAGGGGATCTGCTCTTTCGCATCGACCCTCGGCCCTTTGAGGCTGCGCTCGCCCAGGCGCGCGCCATGTTGGTCCGCGATCAAGCACAGCTGAAAAATGCCAATCGCGATATGGCGCTCTATGAGCATCTGAACCAAATCGGCGCGGTGTCGACGCAGCAGCGCGATACATCTGTCAGCCAGGTGGAAGTGCTGAATGCAACACTCGCCGCCGACGAAGCGGCCATCAACATCGCGCAATTGAATCTCGGCTACACGGAGATTCGCTCGCCGGTGGACGGCAAGACCGGACCGCTGCTTGTCCAACCCGGCAACATGATCGCGGCCAACAGCACGACGCCGCTGGTGACCATCGCTGAAATCCAGCCCATCAAGATTTCGTTCAACCTGCCGCAGGCGGACCTGCCGCTCATTCTGGCTCGCCAAAGGACCAATGGCCTGACGGCGATCGTCGATTCAAACGATGCGGCGGGAAAGCCGCTTTCGGCGCCCATCGATTTCACCAGCAATGCCGTCAACAATCAGAGTGGGACAATTGAGCTGCGCGCGACCTTTGATAATAAAGATCTGTCGTTCCTGCCCGGTCAGCTCGTCAATGTCACGGTGGAGCTGGACAGCATTCCCAACGCTGTGGTCGTTCCAAGCGATGCGGTCAATGATGGCCCCGATGGTTCCTATGTCTATGTGGTCGCGGCGGGCAAGGCTGTGCAGCACAATGTCAGAATCGTGTTCGATGATTCGAAGAACGTTGCGATTGAAGGCGATGTGAATCCCGGCGATTCCGTGATCGTTGAGGGGCAATTGCGCGTTGACCCCAGCGGCGCGGTCAATGTCCTCCCGTCAAAGGACGGCACGCGAGCCGGACCGAATACGGCAACCGATGCTTCCCAGGATGAAGGGCCACGCGCGACCAGCACCGGTGCCATCAGGATCATTCCCTGATGAATATCTCGCGGCAGTTCATCGAACGCCCCGTGATGACCTTGCTTCTCATGGCAGCGCTGGTGATCTTCGGGATATTCGGCTACGTGACTCTTCCGGTCAGCGAACTGCCGAACATCGATTTCCCAACCATCAGCGTCAACGCCGTCCTACCGGGCGCGGACCCCGAAACCATGGCGGCGGCGGTGGCGACGCCGCTGGAGAATGCTTTCGCGACCATTCCGGGCCTCGATACGATGACCTCGTCGAGCACGCAGGGCCGCACCCGCCTTACTCTTCAGTTCCGGCTTGATCGCAACATCGATGCCGCCGGCCAAGACGTTGAGGCCGCCATCGCGGGCTCGGCACGCCGCCTGCCAAAGGCGATGCCAAATCCGCCGAACTACAGCAAGGTTGATCCGTCGGCTCTACCCATCTTTTTCATCTCGCTCTTTTCGAAAAGCCTGCCCATCTACAAAGTCGATCAGTACGCGCGAAGCGTGCTCGCTCCCCAAATATCGACTCTGGACGGTGTTGCCCAAGTCAATATCCGCGGCGGGGCAAAATACGCGGTTCGTATTCAAGCGGATCCCAATGCGCTGGCGGCTCGCCAGATGGGAATCAACGACCTCGCCAATGCCGCGAACGCAACCAATACCGATCAGGCGACGGGTACGCTGAACGGAGCCTCAAAAACCGCCGTCATCCACGCTGAGGGGCAGCTTACCAACGCCGACGCGTTCCGCCGCCAGATCATCGGTTTTCGCAACGGCGCACCGGTCACTTTCGGGGACGTGTCCAATGTCGTCGACAGCCTCGATGACACCCGCCGTGCGGATTGGTTGAACGATCAGCTAGCGATAACGGACGCGGTCCAGCGCCAACCCGGGTCGAATACCATCGCCGTCGTCGACAACATCAGGAAGCTCCTGCCGCAATTCCAAGCCCAGCTTCCGGCATCGATCCAGATGGAAGTCTTCTACGATCGCAGTCAGACCATCAGGGCTGCCGTCAACGACGTGCAGATCACGCTTCTGATCGCCGGCGCGCTTGTGGTTGGCGTGATTTTCATTTTCCTACGCCGGGTCAGTGCAACCTTCATTCCGGCGGTGGCTTTGCCCATTGCCGTTATCGGCACCTTTGCCGGCATGTCCTTCCTTGGCTTCAACCTCGACAATCTTTCGCTGATGGCGCTCACGCTGTCGGTCGGGTTCGTGGTCGATGATGCGATCGTCATGCTGGAAAATATCGTCCGCCATGTCGAAGCAGGCGAGAAGCCGTTTGAGGCCGCGCTGAAAGGATCGGGCGAGATCGGCTTCACCATTCTGTCCATGACGATTTCGCTGGCCGCCGTGTTTATCCCCCTCGTCTTCATGGGCGGTATCATCGGACGCCTGCTGCATGAGTTCGCGGTGACGATTATCGTCGCGATCCTGATCTCAGGTTTTGTGTCGGTGACACTGACCCCGATGCTTTGCGCCCGTATTCTGGAGAGTGAACGGGGCAAAAGGCATAATGCGTTTTATCGCGCCAGCGAATCCGCCTTCAACCTTTTGCATCGGGCCTATGATCGCAGCCTGCGCTGGTGTCTCGCGCACCGGCCGATCATTTTTGCGGTATTCCTGGCGAGCATTTTGGGTACTTATGGCTTGTTCCAGATCATGCAGCAGGACTTCTTGCCGAGCGACGATTTCGGCGAACTGCATGGCAGCATCCAGATGGCAGTGGGAACCTCATTCGACCAATCCATCATTTACGTAAAGCAAGTCGCGGCCATCATCGGAAAGGATCCCAATGTTTCCGGCGTCCAGTCCGATGAGGAAGGCGAACTGGATATCGCGCTGAAACCGCTGTCCGAGCGCAAGCTTTCCGCGGATCAGGTGGCGGTGGAATTGCGGGCCAAGCTTCGTGACATTCCCGGAACTCGCGTCACCATCATCAATCAACCGATCCTTCGCGTCGGCGCCCGGGGAGCACGTTCGAACTATCAATACACGTTGAAAGGGCTTGACCTTAAGGAGCTGGAGGATACCGCGTCTCGCCTGTTGCGCGCCCTGCAGGATGACCCAACCTTCGTCGGTGTGAACAGCGATCACGACGAGGCCTCGACGTCGGTGCAGGTCGATATCGATCGTAATCGCGCGGCCTCTTTGGGCATCACGCCCGATCAGATCGAAACGGCGCTGGGCGCGGCATTTGGCGGCCAGCAGGTTTCACAGATCTATACCTCGGTGGATCAGTACCAGGTGGTTCTCGAATTGCTGCCGCAATATCAACAGGATGCTTCCGCTCTTTCCCGCCTCTATCTCACCGGCGCCGGGGGAGCCATGGTGCCGCTCACAGCGGTCACGAAAATCCGACGTGGTACAATGTCCCTGACGATCAATCATTCCGGCCAGATTCCCTCGATCACGATTTCCTTCGACCTCGCTCCGGGAAAAGCCTTGAGCGACGCGGTAACGGGCATGACCAAGGCCATTGGAGAAATCGGACTGCCCGCGAACGTACAGGGCAGTTTCGCGGGCACCGCCGCCGCGTTCCAAAGTTCGAACAGCAATATGGGTCTGCTGCTGCTGATTGCGATGCTAACGGTCTACATCATCCTGGGCATTCTCTATGAAAGCTTCGTCCACCCATTGACGATTTTGTCGGGCCTGCCGTCGGCAGCAGTCGGTGCGCTGGCGACCCTCTATGTTTTCGGCATACCGCTCACCGTTTACGCCTTTGTCGGCATGATGATGCTGGTCGGCATCGTCAAGAAGAATGCGATCATGATGATCGACTTCGCATTGCAAAGGCAGCGCAAGGACAACAACGTCCCCGCCGAGCAGGCGATCTACGAAGCAGCGATGATCCGCTTCCGTCCGATCATGATGACGACCATGTCGGCGATGATGGGCACCCTGCCCATTGCGTTGGGCACCGGCATGGGCGCGGAGTCGCGCCGGCCGCTGGGGCTTTGCGTGGCGGGCGGCCTGCTGCTGTCGCAGCTGCTCACGCTCTTCATCACGCCGGTTCTGTACACCTATCTTGATCGCTTCGGCCGACGCTTTGACTTCGGAGCCCGCCGGCGCGCCTTGGCCGCTCCCGCCGAATAAGCCGTCTCCCACGATTGCCTCGCTGCCGTTAAGCCACGTGCCGGCAAGGGAAAACCCGCGATTAACGGCAGTGTGAACTTTGCAAATTACGGGCCTTCCTGGACGTGGTAATAATATGCGTCCACGGGAAGCGGGGTACCGGCTCTAAAAAGATCTCCGCATAGACGCTGAATTAGAGGGAGATGCACATGCCTAAGGTCGGATTCCACAATTTGCTTGCTGCGCTTTTTTGCGGCGCCGCCATTCTGCCGGCACTGGCCGCGGATGATTCGGCAAAGAATATCCCGGATTTCATGGCGGGCGGCATGGGCTGGAACTCCGCCGGTCAGCTCACGGCCGTGCCGGGCAGCCCCAGTCCTGTGGTCCAGGATCCTAAGGTCAAGTATGTGCCCAACAATGTCGGCGGGCAGCCGACATGGAGAGTGGCGGATATCAACAATCCCAATCTCACGCAATTTGCCAAAGACGGATTGAAGAAGGCCAATGACATGGTGGCTGAGGGCTTTGCCATGTACAACCGCACTTCGCGTTGCTGGCAGCCGGGCGCCGCTGTCCTCAATACCAGCCCCGGACGCACCTATTTCCTGCAGACGCCGAAGGAAGTCTACATCATCTGGCAGCGTGATCAGATCGTGCGCCACGTCTATCTCGACGTGCCGCATAGCGCGAATCCGAAACCGTCCTGGAATGGAGAATCGGTCGGCCATTACGAGGGCGACACGCTTGTGGTCGATACGATTGCACAGACCACAAGCAGCTTCGTCGACCTTTACCGCACGCCCCACAGTGAAAAGCTGCATCTCATCGAGCGTTACCGTCTGATCGAGGGGGGCAAGGCGCTACAGGTCGAAATGACGTTTGAAGACCCGATAGCCTTCGTTCAGCCCTGGAAGGCCACCAAGCGTTGGGAGAAAGTGACAACCCAGCCGACCAGCGCGGGGAACGTCACCGCCACATATGCCGAGGAAATCCGCTGCATGGACGGGGAAATGGTCAATCCGTTCAACAAGGAATATGCGGCGAAGCTGGAGCCGCTGCCGACGGATCGTGATGGCGCCGAGCAAAAGCTTCTGAGCGGCGGCTGAATCACATTGATAGTTTGGCGTTGCACTGAGATTCGGCGCGGCACTCGCGCGCCGAATCTCAGACCGCTGTGCGTCAAAATCTCCGCCTAACGCAGAGAAAAACTCTGCCGTGAGATGTCGTTCACGTTTGCCGCAATTCTGCCTTGCTTTGTTCCATCGGCAACCAACGGACATTGCGCGCGTATTCCAGGAAGCAAAAAACCTGGAGAGACATCCATGATGATGAATGATCTGCGTGAAGGTCCTATGCCGCCAGCGGAAATGGGAAACACGGCAAAGATTGTTGCGGCCCTTGTGGTCGCGCTCGGCTTTGGTGCGATGGGTGTATACAGCTATGAAACGGGAACGTGGAACTCGCCGCCCAAGCAAGTCGTAGCATCCAAAGATGTTCCGCCGCCTGCCCCATTGGACAATGCGACACCGAGCGATGCAGCGCCGCAATCGGCCGCCGATCTGCCGCCGGCACCTCCGCCCGCGCCGGTGAAGGATGTTCCTGCGCAAGCTCCGGCGAAAGCCGCATCAGCGGCGGCGCCACCGGTGAGAGTCGCGAGGGCGCAGGCCCCCGAGCCGGCATTGCCGCAAAGCCCAGCTGCGCAGCCACCTGCTCCGGCAGCGTCGGAAGTCGCGACGCCGGCCGCGAATATTCCCGAACCACCCGCTGCGCAGAACACCGTCACATCGCCGCCGGTGAGTGCGCCAACTCAGGAAACCCCGGCGCAAGAGGCGCCCGCGCAAGCGACACCTGAGCCCCAAGCCGGTCCCTGATACGGGGACGGATCTCGGCGATAATCTTTGACTCTTAGGTCACCGCGAGGCCCGAACACCTCGCGGTGACTTTTTTTATTTGTCGATCTACGGGCCAATCGGACGGCAGGCGTTGACACGGCCTCCGCGTTTCCGCTCCATTGTTCTTCGCTCAAGATATTCAGGGGATTTCGATGAAGCTCTATATGCATCCGGTCTCGACGGTGTGCCGCCCTATTCGTCTGTTCTGTGCCGAAAACGGCATCAAGCTCGAGGAAGTGACGGTCGATCTCATGACCGGCGCACAACACAAGGAGCCTTTTGCCTCGCTCAACCCCAGCCGGCAAGTACCGATGCTCGAGGATGAGGATTTGCGGCTCACGGAAGGCTCTGCGATCCTGAAATATCTCGCGGAGAAGCTTAAATTGCCGTCCTATCCTGCCGACATCAAGAAGCGCGCCAAGATCAACGAGGTGATGGATTGGCTCAACACCGGCTTCTATCGCGACTTCGGATACAATCTCGTCTACCCGCAGCTCTTCCCCCACCATAAGCGCAGGAGCGACGAGGCACACTCCGCTACCATCGCTTGGGGCCAGCAGGGTTCGAAGAAATGGCTGCAAGTCCTCAATGATTATTATATTGGCCCGAAGAACTCCTACCTCCTCGGCAATGAGATCACGATCGCGGATTATTTCGGCTCCGGCATCGTATCGATCGCCGACTTGATCGGCTGCGATCTCAGCGCTTATCCGAATGTGCAGCGCTGGCTTTCCAACATGCGAAAGCTCAAACATTGGGATGAGACCCACGAAGTCTTCGCGGGATTCGCCGCGGGCAACAAATCGCGGGAGTTTGTCCGGGTTTGAGCGCCACGATCGCCATCGAGCAGGTCGATCATTTCGGCATCCGCGTGACCGACAAAGCACGCGCGCTCGCCTTCTATGCCAGGCTTGGATTTGAACTCGAGCACGAAGTCGATTTCGACGCCGTCGTGATCATCAAGAATTCGGCCGGGGTCGAATTGAACCTCATCGTCAACGGCGTCGACCGCACGGGCGGCAAGAATATCCTCATGGATGTGCCCGACAAGCACCCAGGCTTTACGCATGTGGCATTTCGCGTCGCCGATATCAGGCGCACCATTGCGGTGCTCAAGGAGGCGGGGATCGCCATCACTCAGGGTCCGGTGACCTTCGGCGATGGGCACGTCTCGCTATTTGTGCGTGACCCCGATCGCAACACCATCGAGCTCAGGGCGCGCCTTGATCCGGGAGCGGCGGAAAAGATCGAAGGCCTGGTGTTCTACGATCCGAAAGCCTAGGCGCCGCCGTGCCGAGCAGTGATGCATCTGATATAGTCCCCGCACAGAAGGATGGGAGGGTTCCATGCGCTTAACGATGCCGCTCGCCATTGCTCCGCTGCTGGCGATGTTGTCCGCCGGCGCAAGCGACGCGCAGATCACCAGCAACCCGATTCCAACGCCGATCGAGAAGCACGGCTTAGCGGTCGAGATCAAGGATCTGGTGCGCCTGCCCGATACGCGCCCGCTGCGTCCCGCCGATCAGGATGTGTCGCCCGCCGGCTGGGCGCGCGTCAGCTTTGTGCGCGACCTTCCCGATGGCCGCCGCTTCGCCAATGACTCGCGCGGCTTTCTGTACCTGATTGATTCGAACAACCAGCCGCACGTCTATGCGGACGTGGCCGCCGCCTTTCCGTACGGGGTCTACAACCGGCTGGAGAGCGGGTTCATCGGCTTCGCCTTTCATCCGGACTTTGCCCGGAACGGCTTGTTCTACACCGTGCACAGCGAGCGCGGGCCGGGCAATCCCAAGAAGCCCGACTTCATCCCGCCCGGCTACGCGCTGAAAGACGTGACGTTCCACAACGTCATCACCGAGTGGCACGCCACGAATCCGGCGGCCAATGTTTTCGCCGGTACGCGGCGTGAAGTCTTTCGTGAATCGCACGTTGTTGCCAATCTCACCCATCCGATGGGCGCGGTCGAGTTCAACCCCACGGCAAAGCCCGGCGATGTCGACTATGGCCTGCTTTACACCAGCGGCAGCGATCACGGTTTCAGCAATGGCGGGGGACCGAATGCGAGCAATCCTTTGCAGACGCAGCGCCTCGATTCGATCATGACCGCCATTTTGCGCATCGATCCGCGCAGCCCGTCGGTGACACACGGACAGAAGGGTTTGGGCGACTACACCATTCCGATGGCGAACAAGTTCGCCTCGGATGGAGACCCCAATACGCTCGGCGAAATCTACGCCTATGGTTTCCGCAACGCCCACAGGCTCTCATGGGACATGGCCGACGGAACGATGTTCGCCTCCGACATCGGGATGGACAACATCGAAGAGATCAACATCGTCCGCAATGGCGAGAACTATGGCTGGATGAAGCGGGAGGGTTATTTCGAGAACGGCAGGTGGCGCGGCGGCGCGCTCAACGAGTTATATCCGCTACCTCCGGAAATCCTGGACGGGCGCCAGAAGGACGGCTTCACCTATCCGGTTCTGGTCTATGATCACGATGAGGGGCGCTCGGTGACCGACGGGTTCGCCTATCACGGAAAGATCGCCGCGCTGCGCGGCAAGTTCGTGTTTGGCGACATCCAGCGCGGGCGTATCTTCGCCTCCGATCTTGCCGCGATGAAGAAGGCCGATGACGGCATTCCTCAGACCGTGGCGCCGATCGAAGAGGTCCAGCTCTATGTGCGTGACGCGGGCGGCAAGCGCGTGGATGTGTCGCTGCAGGAGCTCATCGACAAGACGCTGGGCGCCAAGACGACGAGGGCCGATCTGCACATTGGCATCAGCCGCGACGGCGAGCTCTTCATCACCTCGAGACAGGACGGCATGATCCGCATGCTCGTTCCATAGGGAAGGCTCGTCGGCCTGACCGGAACGCTATATCGGCATCGGCTCATGGCGTCCGAATCCGAGAAGATCGTGGAGCTGTATCAGCGGCACGCCCAGGCTTGGGCGTGCCAGCGCGGTAACAATCTGTTCGAGACGGCCTGGCTTGACCGGTTTCTCACTCTCATCCCATGCGATGTTGCCATTCTGGACATTGGGTGCGGCTCCGCCGAACCCATCGCCCGCTACTTCATCGAGAAAGGCTACGATGTCACGGGCGTCGACTCCTCGCCAGCGATGATAGACATCTGCAAAGGCCACTTTCCGGGCCAAGAGTGGATCGTCGCGGACATGCGGACGATGTCCTTGGGCCGGTCCTTTAGCGGCATTCTCGCATGGGACAGTTTTTTCCATCTCTGCCCGGAAGATCAGCGCCGAATGTTCCCCATTTTCCGCAAACACGCGTCGCCGAATGCAGCTCTGATGTTCACCAGCGGCCCTTCGCATGGCGAGGCAATCGGCAGCTTCCGGGGTGAGCCGCTTTACCATGCCAGCCTGGATGAAACCGAGTACCGCTCGCTGCTCGACAGCAGCGGCTTCGATGTTGTCGCGCATGTCGCCGAGGACCCCGCTTGCGGCCGCCACACGATCTGGCTCGCGCAACTCCGGTAGGACTAGCAAAAGAGCGGCTTCAAAAGGCCCCCATGCGCCATAGCACGGTCGCCACCGCAGCAAGCACAATGAGCGCAATATAGAGGGGCCAGGGCCGCTTTCTCTCGGCATAAGGATCGGTCAGGGCCCGTTCCGCGCGCTCGGGAAGCTCTGCCAGCCCCGTGAGCGCGCGGCCGAACGGCAAGTTTATCCTGAGACGCGTATTCACCGCCCATCCGCATGCATCGAGGATGGGTCCAAGATTCCTGTTCTGGAGCTTGATCATGGCGATGACGCAGGAAGGGCCGGACACCGCCAGTATGATGCCGGCGACCGCCAGTGGCATCTGCCACCAGGCGAGTTGCAGGAAGCCGGTCACGACCGAAGCGATCGCTGTGCCGATCGCGCCGATGGCAAGGCCGATAGCGGCAAAGATGCCGGCAAATCGCGCCGCATCGAACGCCTGTTGCTGTTGCTGCTGTTGTTGCTGGGGACTGGGCGGCGCGTTGGCCGCGGCGGCCGTCCGAACCGTGTTCTGCGCCATGCTCGCCTGTGTTGCCGCGGAGCGCGCCGCGGCCAGTTTCTGGACGTGCTCGCCGATGAAGCGGGCAAACTGGCGGTAGGGCAGCCAGAAAGCCTGGCGCAAGCTGATCGGGTGTTCCACGATTCTGACGATGGTTGCATCCCAGTCGCGGCCCTTGCGGTCGTAGAAGATTCCATTGCGCCCGACCAACAGGTTCCGCGCATCGCCGGCCGTGAAGGCAGCCGCAATCGTCATGACCTCCGTGCCGCCCGAGCGGGTGCAGCGGCAATAGGCGAGATAGATGCGGCTCAGAGTGGCGAGCTGTGCATGTTTCGCCTCGTCCTCGACTTTGACGCAGAGGACGCAGCTTCTGCTGTCGAGATAGAGCGTTCCGGCCTGAAATAGCGCCTTGCGCGAGCGCGTATAGAAATCCTTGAATGAAACGAAGTTGTTGAGAAGCGACAACATATCCCTCTTCATGCGCAGAAGCTTTTCAACATCGGCAATCGCGTTCATCTGCGGCTCAAGAGCCTTGTCGCGCGCAATGAGGGCATCGATCTGCTCTTTCACCGGGGGAGCGAGCAGAGCGGTGAGTCTTTCGACCCCGAGCTTTTCAACCACGGTCTCCGGCTTGTGCGCCGACCATGCCACGTAGTCACCGAACATCTTCTTGATGACTTCCCATTCCCCTTCCTCGAGCTGATTCTTCGTCCCCAGAAGAGCGGACACGACTTCATCGCGGAAGCGCAGGATCTTGCTGCTCCAGGCAGGGTTGATGCCCGCGTCCAGCGCCAGCGGCTTGCCGGCCTCGATCCGTGAAAGGGGAAGTGCGGCAATCGCCGCACCATCGGATGTGAGAACGTCACTCGATATCGTTTCATAAGCCGTAAGAGGCGGGTTCAGCGCATCGGGCGCACGCGCGTCGAACTCCGCGAGACGTACCCTCGTAAAATAATCATCGAGCTTGCCGCGAAGTTCCGCCATCAGGGCTCCCGCTGATTCCACGCGATCGCCCAGAGGCAGGAGCGCGCCCAGCGAGGAGACCGACTCCGCATGCCAGGCGACATAGTCTCTCGCTTCGCTGAAGAAGCGATCGGCTAGGGTTTGCGACACGCCTGGCTTATGACTCCGGTCCATCTCCGAACCGAGGCAGTTCATGATATCCTCGAGAGCAGCTTGTATCTTCGCGTCTCTCGCCGAGCTGGCTGGAATTATACCGTCGCCATTGAACGGAGTGGCTGAGTAGATCCGCTCCACATCGAGCGAGTCCTGAAGCGATATCTCCTCCAAATCCGTCTTACCCAGCATGTTCAGGATCGATTTCGCGGATTTTCTTATGGCCTCTCCGCGCTCCGAAGTGTCGTCGATGGCGCCCAGCGGTAGGCTGTCTCCGGGGTTCTCAAGATATTTTTGGTCTTTGAGGATGGAGATCGTCCAGTCGATGGCCTCCAGCATTTCGGGTGCGCGAATACGTCCGTCGTGATCGGAATCGATCAAGTCCAGCGTGCGCTCGTCGAATTCAATACCGCGTGTCGGGCAGGCGAGCGCAGCCCACAGTTTCTGGTCGAGCGCCTTCAGGCTCGCAATGTCGCTGGCGCGGTCAATTCTGACCTGATCAAATCCGCCGACCCGGAAGAAACGCCAAATATGCGGTTCGATAGCCTTGCTGTAATTCACGTTTGCCCCCCATTTGATAGGAAATCGCTCGCACTTCGTCTCAATGGATTGAGTCGATTACCTCCTGCCACAATATTCGCGTGACGAGAGCGGCCTGCAAAAATATGGTCATTCACACAAGCTTCGCCGCACGTCGCGTAACTATTCTCACCAAGAACGGCTTTGTCTTGATCTCAATCAATGATGACGATCCCCTAGTCACTATCGTCGTGCTAATCTGGTTTTCGTAATTAATCTCATCAGGCCGCGAATTTGGAGGATCGGATGTCGGAAGAGCGGATTTCGCGCCGCATCATTATTGCAGCGACATTTTCAATTATACCGATCGCGGCCTTCGCGCAAAGCGCCCCGTCGGATCCACTGGGCGGTCTTCTCAACCGGATTCCGGGCGTGCGGCCTGGCCCCGGGACCGGCGCCGGTTCAACCGGAACAGGCTTGAGCCAAAACGAAATCGGCCTCGGTCTCAAGGACGCGCTTAAAGTCGCCTCGCAGCGGGTCGTCGGGCGCGTTGGCAAGACCGACGGGTACAATGGCGATCCGGCCATCCGGATTCCGCTCCCCGACGCGCTGCAGAAGATCGAGGGCCCGCTTCGGGCTGTGGGCGCAAGCGGCATGATCGACGATTTGCACGTGAAGATGAATCGTGCGGCGGAACAAGCAGCGCCCAAGGCACTGAATATCTTTGTCGACGCGGCTTCGAAAATGACATTCGACGATGCCCGGACCATTCTTACCGGCCCACAGGATTCGGCGACGCAATATTTTCGCCGGACCACATCGGACTCGTTGACGAGCTCCTTCCATCCGGTCGTGGATAAGACGCTATCGGGCGTTGGCGCGGTCATGGCGCTCAATGCGGTCCAGACCAAAGCGAAGGGAATTCCTTTCCTCGGCCAGTCGATTGGAAGCTTCAACCTTACCGACTTCACAGTCGGAAAAGCGCTCGACGGATTGTTCCATTATTTGGCCGAGGAGGAAGCCGCGATACGGACCAACCCGGTCGCACGCACCACCAATCTCCTCAAGAAGGTTTTCGGCTGACACATCATCCCCTGGGCTAGGCCTGCAACATCACGAGGATTGGCAGACCATATCTCTGGGGCACCGCACGGAGGATACAAATGCGCCGGATCATTCGTATTGGTGCGATCGTCATCGTAGCTCTTGTCGCAGTCGCCGTCGCTCTTGTGTTGTTGATACCCGTCGATGTCTATCGCAGCCCGATCGAACAGGCGGGAGAGGCCGCGACGGGCAGGGCACTGCACTTGCGCGGACCACTGGGTTTTACGCTCTATCCTGAGATCGGCATCTCCGTCTCGGACGTGACGTTCGCCAACGCCCCAGGTTCGCGCGATCCCGAAATGGTGACAGTGGGCAGGCTCATCGTGGGCGTGAGGCTGCTGCCACTCCTTTCCAAACGTGTGGAGGTCACGCGGCTCGTTCTGGAAAAGCCGGTTATTCATCTGGAGGTCGCGAAGGACGGCACAGGTAATTGGGCTCTTACCGCCGCCAAGCCCCAAACCACGGATCAAGGCGCCGGGAGCGCGAATTTCAGTCTGTCAAATCTGCGCATTCAGGACGGCACGTTGAGCTATTTCGACGCGCGCACGGGAAAGTCGCAAGAGTTGGATAATGTCGATGTCGCCATCGACACGACTTCGCTGGACGAACCTTTCGCGGTAACCGGCGCGGCCACCTTTAAGGGCCAGAAACTGCAACTCGCGGCCAAGCTGGCCAATCTCGGCGCGGCTCTCAAGCAAACCGAAACACCAGCGTCGCTTTCCATTTCATCCGATACGATCAAAGTGAATCTTGACGGTGCCGTCGGCGGGAAAACCACAGCGGCGGGCAAATTGCACCTCGAGTCGCCATCATTGCGGCAATTCGCAAGCTGGATGGATGTGCCGCTTCCTGCGGGAAAAGGCTTGGGCGCATTGACGTTGGACGCGACCGTCGTTGTCGAGCCCGGCACATTCTCTGCCACCACAATGAAGCTTACGCTGGACGGCATGAACCTCGTCGGCGATTTGCAGCTGATGACCGGCGAACCCAAGCCGGCCATCCGCGGCAAGCTCTCGATCGATCGACTCGATCTCAATCCCTATATTGCGGCCGAAACCGGAACAGGCGCCGCGGCGAACGCGAAACCGGCACCAGCCGAGGCTGGATGGAGCGATACGCCCATCAGTTTTGAAATCCTCAAAGCCATGAATGCCGATCTGGCGTTGAACGTCGATCGCCTTCTGCTCCGCAACCTCGAAGTTCAAAAAGCGCAGATCGCCGTCAAGCTTCAAGATGGGGTGCTCAATAGCGATCTGCAGAACATCGTCCTTTACGATGGCACGGGCAAAGGCGCGCTGGTGGTCGATGCAAGCCGCGATACGCCCTCGATCAAGAACTCCCTTGCTGTC
>DASQIQ010000290.1:0-7143 GCA_035631495.1 Micropepsaceae bacterium | reverse complement strand
CCGTCCAGCACGCCAATTCCGGTTATGAGAAGCGCCGAGACGAGGGCCAGCATCACATTCATCGCCGGGCCTGCTGCTGCCACCCAGACCATGTCCCAGCGCGGATTCTTCAGGGCCGAATAATTCACCGGCACCGGCTTGGCGTAACCAAATAGGAACCCTGCCGAGACATAAAGAAGAATGGGAAGGATGACAGTCCCGAAGAGGTCAATGTGCTTGATCGGATTGAGCGTCACGCGCCCTGCGTTCTTTGCTGTGGAGTCGCCGAAATGAAGCGCCACGAAGCCATGGGCGGCCTCGTGGAACGTGATGGCCACGATGGCACAAAGCGCGAAAACGACGATCTCGGTGGGGGAATTCAGGCTCATGCGGCGGGCTTCTCCAGGGGGCTTCCACTCCGGCGTGGCTGGCACTATATGCGTTCCGGCATTTGTTCCGGCAGAATTCTGGCGTTTCTGCGGTGCCCGATTGGGGGCAAAGGGAGATCAGCCATGCGGGTTTGGGTTGCAGTGGCCGCGTTCCTGGCCGCATTTGCCGGCGGGACACAGGCACAGGCGCAAGACCGGGCCGTTCCACAATCCCCCGCCCAGGTCCAACTATCTTTCGCGCCGGTGGTCTCGAAAGTCGCGCCCGCCGTCGTCAACGTCTACGCCCGCCGCGTGGTCCGTCAGGCGGTCAATCCCTTCTTTCAGCAATTCTTCGGCGCGAGCCCCAACCGTGCCCGAGTTGAGCAATCCTTGGGATCGGGCGTCATCGTGCGCGCCGACGGTATCATCGTCACCAACAACCACGTGATCGAGGGCGGCCAGGATATTCAGGTCTCGCTTCCGGACCGGCGCGAATTCGAAGCCAAGGTGATTCTTGCCGATGCGCGTACCGATCTTGCGGTGCTTCGCATCGACACCAAAGGCGAGAAACTGCCGTCGCTGCAACTCGGCGACAGCGACAAATTGCAAGTGGGCGATCTCGTCCTCGCCATCGGCGATCCCTTCGGCGTCGGACAGACGGTCACCAGCGGCATCGTTTCGGCGCTGGCGCGCTCTAATGGCGGGGCGTCGGACTATCAGTTCTTCATCCAGACGGACGCGGCCATCAATCCGGGAAATTCCGGCGGCGCTTTGGTGACGATGGATGGCAAGCTGATCGGGATCAACAGCTCGATCTATTCGTCGTCCGGCGGCAATATCGGCATCGGCTTTGCCATTCCCTCCAACATGACGCGCGTTGTCGTGGATGGCGCGCTCGGCGGCGGCATCAAGCGGCCCTGGCTGGGCGCCGATGGTCAGGCTGTCACCGCCGAGATCGCGCGCGGACTCGGACTGCAGCGCCCGGAAGGCGTGCTGATCTCGCAAGTCTACCCGGGAGGACCCGCGACGCAGGCAGGTCTTGCAAAGGGCGACGTGCTGCTGTCGGTCGACGGATTCGAGGTTCTGGATTCCAACTCGCTGCGCTATCGCATCGTGACGCACCGGCCCGGTGACAATGTGAGCATCCGCTTCTTGCGCTCGGGTGCAACGCATGATGCCATCGTACGCGTCGCGCTCCCCCCCGATTCCGGGCGCGGGGAAGACGTCATCGATGGCCCCAATCCGCTTCAGGGCGCGCGCGTCGCCAACCTCACGCCGGCCCTCGCCGATGAGCTGCAGATGGATATGATGGCCACGGGCGTCGTCGTGACCGGCGTGACCGCCGGTTCGCAAGCAGCCCGTCTCGGATTCCAGAGAGGCGACATCATTCGCACGATCAACGGCGAGAGGACCCTAAGCGTGGCGCGGCTCAGGCGTTCGCTCGACGAAAACGATCAATGGAGCATCGCCATTCAGCGTGGGAACCGTGTGTTGCAATTGGGCGTGCAGTAAGTTCCTCCTCCCCCGGTTGGCAGTGGTTCAATGATTTTCTGCGAACGGGCGATTAAAGGAACCACCGCTTCTCGTATAGGAGCGCGGCGACAATCAGAACGGCAGGCACGAACCACAGGAGATCTGGCAGAAAGCGCTCAATGAGCCGGGGCGGCACGAGGAGAGTCGCGACAAGCCCCGCAAGGATCGCGGTCATCAGCCAGCCGTACCAAAGAATCGCTGGCCCAGACGCCGTCGTCGCGAAAAAGCGCAACTCGCCGCCCGTGAGATCGTAAACGAACAGCGGCCAATCGAAATAATAGGCAAGCGTGTAGGCGATTGCCGCGGCAAGCGAAAACACCATCAGCCGCGCGCTCATAGCACCAACCCTTTGATTGCGGCGAGCAGCTGGCCGATAACAAAATTCCACCAGACGAGACCTGCGAGAATCCACGTCAGCCATTTGCGAGCCGTCGCATAATCGGATGCGGACTGCCTCCATGTCGCCCAATAGGCAGGGAGCAGAACCAGCGCCAGCGCGGAAAAATGCTCTTTCAATTCGAACACGCCATTCGCGGCGCGCAGATCCATCGTTTGCAGCATAGGACGTACGGTGATGCGGTATTGCGGGTAAAGCATCGCGCCCATTGCGCCAACCAGCACGAAAAGCACGACGACGGCGTTCGAATAGAGTGCGCCGTCCGTCACACGGAAACGCGCGAAGAACGAGCGGCGCCGGATATCTTGTCTCGCAGCCGCGGCCAACGCTTGATGGGTGATCGCGCCGAGCAATCCAACCGCCGCAAGGCCGTGCAGAATGAGAAGCGCCGTGATCATGTCCGCATCAGCATCACGGATGTGGCGCGCGGCACATGCGCGTCCTCAGCGATCCGCCCAATCGAGCGTCGTCCAGAAGCCCGGATTTCCGCTGTAGGAAAGTGCAGCGATGCCGATGGAGACGGCGCACATCGCGGCCACAAGTGCCGGGCGCAAGCGGCCGCGCGATGGCGCCGGCTCTGCCGCAACATGATGTTCGGCGATCCCGACCATCTCCCAGATGCGTTCGAGATTTGCCATGGCCGATGCGTTGTCCACATCCTTCAACCATTCCTGGTAGGCGGTGCGCTCCTCCAGCGACATGATTCCACGCCGCCGAGCTGCGAACCATTGCGCGGCGTCCCGGTCGCGATCCGAATGAAGTGGGCCGCTCACGTGCGTTCCTCCGGTTCCTTCAGCGTGCGCGCGATCCGACGCATCGCTTCGGCGATGTGCTTCTCCACCATGCTAGTACTAACTCCCATGCGCCGCGCGATGGCAGCATAGCTCATCATCTCGAAGCGGTGCAGCGCAAACGCCTCGCGGCAACGCGGCGGCAGCGCCTCGATGGCCCGAAGAACGATGCGAAGCTCCTGCTTCCCTGAAAGCACGCGCTCGGGATGGATGCGATCCGAAGCGGGTTCGGAGGACGCTACCAATTCAAGCATCGTTTTTTCGCGCTTTTGACTCCGCCTTCTATCGATGAAGAGATTGCGCGCAATGCGCAGGAGATAGCGCACCGGCTCGCGCACCGTTGCGCCCGATTGCAGCGCCCTAACGACGACGTCCTGCGCCAAATCGTCACTCTCATTGTGCGAAGGGACGCTGCTGCGCGTACGCACGAAATTCTGGCATGCACCCGTGAGACCGGATTCGCTTTGCGGTTCGGCACTGTTAGGTTTCGTCATGCTCGCTCTCCCCTTCCATCACACCATATCCGCGCGTGATGCCAAGCAGAATATTTCGCCCCACCCGCGTGAGGGATTGTGCGCCTCGGGCGTCTTTTACATTGAGGCACATTCTGGTTGTTGGAAATGGGGCATATTTGGTGGCGCCGTCGAAAGGCGCGTATTCCAGGTCTGGTGGCCGGTCCGGCGCTGCGTTTCGCCGCGGTCGAACCCGATCCTGGATCGTAAAGCGGCCGAAGATGATGCCCGGCGTAAGGAACAACTGAACTATTCCCTCGCGCGCTCCATCCGGCCACCAGGTCGTGTTCGCTTCCAATTCCGGCCAGAGGAAATCCCCGACATGGAATTGGGCTGCGTCGCCGTCTCGCCAGCAGAACCTTCCTACCGGAACAACGTCATACTCACATTGCGGACAACGTTTTAGCGTTGCTTTTGAAGTCGGGAGAATAACAGCGCATGACGAATTTCGGTCATCCGAAGCACGAATGACGGGAATGCGCTGCTAATGTCCCGGGTGGGGAGGGGAAGGGGTGGGGGGTGCCGAACGCGCGCCTTCCCGGTAGACTTTCCTGATGACCGATCTCTTTGGGGCCGCAGGACTGGAGAAAGACGCGCCGCGCCCGCTCGCCGACCGCTTGCGTCCGACCAAGCTCGCCGAGGTCGTCGGACAGGATCATCTGCTTTCGCCCGAAGGACCGCTGGGGCGCATGATCGCCGCCGGCCGGCCGGCTTCCATGATCCTGTGGGGTCCGCCGGGCACCGGCAAGACCACCATTGCGCGCCTGCTCTCCACCGTCTTCAAGCTTCATTTCGAACAGCTTTCCGCCGTCTTCACCGGCGTTGCCGATCTGAAGAAAACCTTCGAGGCGGCGCGTGGCCGCCGGCGCGTCGGGCAAGGAACGCTGCTCTTCATCGATGAGATTCATCGCTTCAACCGCAGCCAGCAGGATTCCTTCCTCCCCGTTATGGAGGACGGCACCATTGTCCTGGTCGGGGCGACGACTGAAAACCCCTCCTTCGAGCTGAACGGCGCGCTTCTGTCGCGCGCGCAAGTGCTCGTGCTGCGCCGGCTCGACGATGGTGACCTGGAAACGCTGCTGCGCCGCGCGGAAAGCTATTATGGCCGGGCACTGCCGCTCGATGCGCAAGCGCGTGCAAGCCTTCGCGCCATGGCCGATGGCGACGGACGCTATATCCTCAATCTCGCCGAGGAGCTCGCCGATCTCAAATCCGATGCGCCGCTGGATACGGCGGCGCTGGTTTCCGCCGTGCAAAAGCGCGCGCCGATCTACGACAAGAGCCGCGAAGAGCATTACAATCTGATCTCGGCCTTGCACAAATCCATTCGCGGCTCCGATCCCAATGCGGCGCTCTACTGGCTGGCCCGCATGCTCGCGGGCGGCGAAAGCCCGCTTTACATCGCCCGCCGGCTGGTGCGCGCCGCGGTGGAGGATATCGGGCTGGCCGATCCGCAAGCGGTGCAACAGGCCCTCGCGGCCAAAGATGTCTATGATTTCCTGGGCTCGCCCGAGGGCGAATTGGCGCTCGCCCAGGCCGTGATCTATCTGGCGACGGCGCCCAAATCGAATGCCGTCTATACCGCCTTCGGCGCTGCGCGCAATGCCGCCGAGGAGCACGGTTCGCTGACCCCGCCCGCTCATATCCTGAACGCGCCCACCAGACTGATGCGCGATCTCGGCTATGGCGCCGGCTATGAATACGACCATGCGATGGATGAGGCCTTCTCCGGGCAAAACTATTTCCCGGACGGCATGGCGCGCGAGGATTTCTATCGCGCCACGGAGCGGGGTTTCGAAAAGGAAATCGCCAAGCGCCTCGCCTATTGGGAGAGGCTGCGGGGCGGGAAGTGACCACGCAATTGGCGCGGGCTCCTCGAAGGTCTAAGCTCGTGCATTGGCCAACAATGGGAGGGAACAATGGCCCGCAAATTATGGCTTTCCGTAGCATTCGCAGCGCTCTCAGCCATGCCGGTGGCGGCGCAGAACAATGCGCCCAATGCAAAGGCGGTGCTGCAGCAAGCCGATGCCGCCATGGGTGCGAGCAAGCTCCATTCCATCCAATATTCCGCGACCGGTTATGTCACCGTGCTCGGCCAGAACTATTCGTCGAATTTGGACGAGACCTGGCCGCGTTTCGATCTCAAGAGCTTCACGCGCACCATCGATTACGACTCCAATTCGATGCGCGAGGATCAGCTCCGCGTGCAGGGCGCATGGTCTGCGACTCGCGGCGGCGGCGTGCGCCCGATCATCGGCGAACGCAAACAGATGCAGCTCGTGTCCGGCAATTACGCCTGGAATCTCAACGACCAGAACCAGCCCAACGCGGCCTTCGGTCAGGCCGAACTGAGAGAGCTGGAAATCCTCATGACGCCGCACGGCTTCATTCGGGCGGCGATGGCCGCGCCGGATGCGAAGGCGACGGTCTATGACGAAAGCTCGCGCAACACCAAGAAAGTCACGGTGGTTCAGTTCAAGGCGCTCGGCAAATATCCCGTCAATGGCTGGATCAATGACCAGGGCCTCGTTACCAAGGTTCAGACTTGGCTCCCCAATCCGATTCTGGGCGACATGTTCGTCGAGACCCGCGTCCAGGGCGGCTACAAAAACTATAATGGCGTGATGTTTCCGGTCGGCTTCCATCAGAGCATCGGCAACCCGCCGCATCCGAGCTACGACATCCAGATCTCGGACGTGAAGGGCAATGTGCCGGGTGCGGCGCTTTCGGTTCCCGATCCGGTGCGAGCTGCGGCCAACAATGCCAACCGCGTCAACACCCGGCAAATGGCGCCCGGCGTCTGGGTGCTGGGCGGCCCCTATAACAGCATGGCGGTCGAGTTCAAGGATTATGCGGTCTTGATCGAAGCACCGATGGATCAGGAACGCACGGAAGCGGTGATCGCGGAAACGAAACGGCTCATACCCAATAAGCCGATCCGTTACGAGATCAACACCCACCACCATTTCGATCATTCCGGCGGCCTGCGCGCGGTGGGCGCGAACGACACCATCGTGATCACCCATGAATCGAATTTCCCCTTTTACGAGGGGATCGTGTTCGATCTTCGCCCGCGCATGATCCAACAGGACCGCCTGTCGCTGGCGCCGCGGCAGGTTCATTACATACTGGTGAAGGAAGGCTACAAACTGACCGATGGCGATCAGGAGATCGACATCTATCATGCCGATCAGCTCGAACATGCTGAGGACATGCTGATCGTCTATCTGCCTAAGGCGAAGATCGTCTACGAGGCCGACCTGTGGAATCCGGCACCCGCGGGCCAGCCGCAGCCGCCGATCACGGCCCAGAACATGAACTTCATCTACAATCTGGAACGCATCGGCATACAGCCCGAAACGATCGTTTCCACCCATACCGGCGTGCATCCGATGGGCGATTTCCTCAAATTCGTCGGCCATCCGCAGCTTGTCGCGCGCGGGGGCGGTTTGAATGCCTTATTGAACCCGTAGACAGGGCATTGACCCGGCGGGCGAAGCGATTTTGCGTCGCTTCGCCCGTTTGTTTCGGGGCGCTGCGATGCTATCACCCAGCCCATGCAA
>DASQIQ010000289.1:0-6510 GCA_035631495.1 Micropepsaceae bacterium | reverse complement strand
CCCGCCGGGCGTGACGGCCGTCACGCCGCTCACTTTCGTTTCCTATCCCTATTCGCACAGCCTGCTGATGAGCATCGTCTGGGGCTTACTTTTCGCGGGCGGCTATTTCGTCGCCCGGCGCTATGTGCCCGGAACCATCACACTCGGCGTACTCGTTGTCAGCCACTGGGTCCTGGACGCGGCGGTGCATGTGCCCGATTTGCCGATTACGCCATGGGGAAGCACCCGAATCGGACTCGGCCTGTGGAATTCATGGCCGCTCTCGCTCGGCGTGGAGCTCGCGCTTTTTTGTTTTGGCCTTGCGATCTATATCGGCTCGACGACGCGCCGCGATTCCACCGGCATATGGGGCTTGGCCTTGATGGCCGCCCTCTTACTTCTCATCTATGCCGGAGCGGTCTTCGGACCGCCGCCGCCAAGCGCGAACATCGTCGCTTGGACCGATATGGGCCAATGGCTCGTCGTTGTGCTTGCCGCCTGGGTGGATCGTCATCGCCGGGCAAGTTGACGCACACCCATTGCGGGATTCAAGTCATTGCAAAACGGCCTAATCGAAGTCCTTTGCCAATTCGGCGCGCATTTCCGGCGGCACCACCGCCATATGGCCGTAATTGGGATGCGTGAGGCCGAGAATGACGATTTCGGTCGGGTCCTTGAACAGCGCGATCTGATCGGGCGTGAAACGAAAACGCACCCAGTGGACGGATGAGGTCTTCCCTTCGGGCGTGGTGCGATCCTCGTAATCCGTCGGCGTGGCGGAGATGCGGCTTGCGCCCACGGCCATGTAGACGCTGTCCTCGATGCCGGCGAGCTTCAGCAGCGTCACGGCGCGACGCCCTGGCTCGTCGATCTCGATCATCAAGGTGGCGATCAATTCCGAGCCTTGCGGGATGAGGGGATTGTAAGCCTCGAGCTCGCCGGCGATCTGTTCCTTGCCGCCCTTCTCGGTGTGCAGCATCTCATGGACCTGGGCGAGCATGGTGTCGAAGTTCTCGAAATAGAAGGTCGCATAGGGCCCCACTTCGATTCGCCGGATGCGCTTGATCGGAATGAGCGCGCGCCGGCGTTCGCCGCGCTCGCGGGCATAGATTTCCGGAGCGACGATATCGCTTTCAACAATGCGATGGTCTTTCGCGGGCATGGCCAACCTCATATCAGCCCATAGGCATGGGCGAAGACTTCGATCGGATGCTCGGCCGCGGGCGCAGGCAATGTTTTGCCGTCCTGTTCGGCGAGCTCTCGTGCACCTTGCACGATATGTTTTCCGGCGAGCGGACAATCGGACACCACATGGCCGCGCGCCTGATTGGCAAGCTGACGCATCACCGGTTTGCCGATCCTCATCGCCACGGGATGGGTTTCCTTCAAGACGCCGAAGGTGCCGCCATGGCCCGCGCAGCGCTCGATCACATCGATGGGCGTATCGGGAATGAGGCGCAGCATTTCGGATGCTTTCGATCCCATGTTCTGCGCGCGCGCGTGGCAGGCCATGTGAATGCTGATCCCTTCCGGAAGCGATTTCAGACCGCCCGGCAAACCGTGGCGCTTGGATATGTCGATGACATATTCGTCGATGTCGTAGGTGGCTTTGGAAAGCTTCCTGACGTCTTCATTGTCGGGAAGGATCAGCGGCCATTCGAATTTGAGCATCAGCCCGCATGATGCCGTCAAGGTGACGATGTCGTAGCCTTGCTCGACCAGCGCAATCAGTTCCTTCGAAACTTTCACGGCTTGCTTGGCGACGCGATCCAGCTCCCCTTGTTCCAGGAACGGCATGCCGCAGCAGCCGGGGTAAGCGACCCTCGTCTCCACGCCGATATGATTGAGCACCGCGCGCGCGGCGAGGCCCGTGACCGGCTTGTTGTAATTGACGAAGCAGGTGGCGAAGAGAGCCGCCTTGCGCTGCCCGAAGGCAGGCGCGCTCGCGTTCGGCGCAATAGGCGCGCGGCGGTCCGATGCGACGAACGTGCGGCTGACGAATTTGGGCAGTTCCGCATGCGCGTCGATGCCGAGCGTCTTCTCCATCAGCGGCCGCGTGAGGCTGTTGTCCTTATTCGAGGCCCAATTCGCCACCGGCGCGATCGCGCGCATCAGCGTTCCGTTGCGGTCCATCTCGCCCAATTGCCGCGCGGTGAAACTGGTCTTGCCCTCGCGCGCCTCCACCATGCGGTGGCGCAGGAGAAGATGGGGAAAGTCGACCTGCCAGGGATGCGGCGGCACGTAAGGACATTTGGTCATGAAGCACATGTCACAAAGGGTGCAGGCTTCGGTGACCTTGGAGAAATCTTCGCTTCCGACGCCTTCGACGTCTTCGGTCGGGTTGTTGTCGATCAGATCGAACAGCCGCGGGAAGGAATCGCAAAGATTGAAGCAGCGCCGACAGCCATGGCAGATCTCAAAGACGCGGCGCATCTCGGCGTCGAGTTTGGCGGAATCGTAGAACTCCTCGTTTTGCCATTCGATCGGATGGCGGGTGGGAGCTTCCAGGCTGCCTTCACGGGACATGTTGGATGAACGAATCCAATTTCATAAATCGAGAAAAGAAGAGCGGATCGGGGACCAGACTGCGCCGGTCCCCGTTTTCGCGAATTGTCGCTTTTCGAGACTTACTTATCGAGCGCGGCGAGGGCTTTCTGGAATCGGCCGGCATGGCTCTTCTCCGCTTTCGCCAAGGTCTCGAACCAGTCGGCGATTTCGTCGAAGCCTTCCTGGCGCGCCGTTCGCGCCATGCCCGGGTACATGTCGGTGTATTCGTGGGTCTCGCCAGCGATCGCCGAGGCGAGGTTCTTGTCGGTCGGGCCGATCGGCTTGCCCGTCGCGGGATCGCCAACTGCCTCGAGGAATTCCAGATGGCCGTGGGCGTGGCCGGTCTCGCCTTCCGCAGTAGAGCGGAACACCACGGCCACATCATTGTAACCTTCGACGTCAGCCTTTTGCGCGAAGTAGAGATAGCGCCGGTTGGCCTGGGATTCGCCCGCGAACGCGTCTTTCAGATTGTTCTCGGTTTTGCTGCCTTGGAGGGATGCCATGATTGTCTCCTTTCCTTGAAGATTGTTGCGAAGAGCCGTAACCCCTCGCTTTCCGCTCCAAACTGACAAGCGGAGCGGCAAGAGTCAATAGTTTAGAATAGTTCCAAACAAGAATTCTGCTAGCGCCGCTTCAATCGGACGATGACGTCCACCCGGTCGACACGCGCGCCGTGGGGCGGAGAGGGAAGCCCTGCCACCTCGATGGCGTCGCCGTCGATGTCCAGGAGGGTTCCGTCATCCTCGCAGTAGAAATGATGGTGATCGCCGGTATTGGTGTCGAAATAGACGCGGGCGCCATCCACCGTCACCTCGCGCAGCAGCCCGGCCGCGGTGAATTGGTGCATACTGTTGTAGACGGTCGCGAGCGAGATGGGCACATCAGCCGCCACGGCCTCCTCGTGGAGGGCTTCCGCGCTGACATGCCGGTCGCCCTTGCCGAACAGAAGCTGAGCCAAAGCCAGACGCTGCCGCGTAGGCCTCAAGCCCGCATTACGAAGCTTTTCGGTATAATTCTTTGCCCGAGGGCCCAAGTCATTCTCCCAACCGATCTTTCATGCTTCATGCACCAAAGCCGCATAACCCTGCCAATTTCCGCAAAATTTGGGGCCAAGACCTTGCGTACGGACCAATACAGCCCCATCCTACAGGAAATGGGCATAAGACGGCCAGACTATTTAGAATATTTCTAAATAGGGTTGGCGTCGTGGTTTTCAAGGACGGGTGTAGCGAAGAGCGCGCCCGGGCGAAATTGGATAAGCAAGTGCGCCTTGCCTCCTTTGATTTCCAGGCCCTGCTCGCCTGTGCGCGGGGCGAATTGTTCGGTCCCGGCAACGCCAAGCTGCCGCTGCCCCCGCTGTTGATGTTCGACAAGATCAGCCACATCTGCGATTTCGGCGGTCTGTTCGGCAAAGGCGAAATTCGCGCGGAATTTGAAATCAAGCCGGACCTTTGGTTCTTCAAGAGCCATTTCAAGGACGACCCGGTGATGCCGGGCTGCCTGGGACTCGATGCGATGTGGCAGCTCCTCGGATTCTTTCTCGGCTGGCTCGGCGGCATCGGCAAGGGGCGCGCGCTGGGTGTCGGCGAAGTGAAGTTCACAGGGATGGTGCTTCCCTCGGCGAAAATGGTGAGCTACGCCATAGATCTGAAACGGGTGGTCATGCGGCGGCTTGTGATCGGCATCGCCGACGGCGTGATGAAGGTCGATGGTCAAACCATTTACGAAGCCAAGGACTTGCGCGTCGGCCTGTTTGTGGATGGCGGCAATCCCGCAGCCGCTTAAGACCGTTCAAAGCGAAAAGAGGAAGGACAAGCGGCCATGAGGCGCGTTGCCGTCACGGGGCTTGGCATCATCTGTCCGATCGGGAACAGCACGCAGGAAGTCGTCGCATCCTTGCGCGAAGGGCGCTCGGGAATCACCAAAGCCGAGACCTACCAGCGCATGGGCTTTCGCAGCCAGGTCGAAGGAAGCATCAAGCTCGATCTGGACAGTGCCGTCGACCGCCGCGCGCGCCGCTTCATGGGTGACGGAGCGGCGTACAATTTCCTCGCCATGCAGCAGGCGATCACCGATTCGGGGCTTGAAGAAAAAGACGTCATCAACGTGCGCACCGGCTTGATCATGGGATCGGGCGGGCCCTCGACGAAAGCGCTCGTTGCGGCCGCGGACACCGCGCGCAGCGAGCCGGTGAAAGGCCCCAAACGCGTCGGCCCATTCGTGGTGCCCAAAGCGATGTCGTCGACCTGCTCTGCCGTGCTTGCCACCTGGTACAAGATCAAAGGCCTTTCCTATTCCATCAGCTCGGCCTGCGCGACCAGCGCCCATTGCATCGGCAATGCCGCGGAGCTCATTCAATGGGGCAAGCAGGACATCATGTTTGCCGGCGGCGGCGAGGAACTGGATTGGTCTCTTTCCGTCCTCTTCGATGCGATGGGAGCGATGTCCAGCCATTTCAACGAGACGCCCGAGCGCGCGAGCCGCGCCTATGACAAGAATCGCGATGGCTTTGTCATCGCAGGCGGCGGCGGCACAGTCGTACTCGAAGCAATGGATCACGCCAAAGCGCGCGGTGCGAAGATTTATGCGGAGCTTGTCGGCTATGGCGCGACCTCGGACGGCTACGACATGGTGGCGCCGTCGGGCGAGGGGGCCGTGCGATGCATGCGCCAGGCTCTGGCGGGCGTGAAAGCACCGGTGGATTACGTCAATGCCCACGGCACCTCGACGCCGGTGGGCGACGTCACGGAAATCGGCGCCATGCGCGAAGTATTCGGCAAGAACATCCCGCCGGTGAATTCCACCAAATCGCTGACCGGCCATTCGCTGGGCGCAGCCGGCGTGCACGAGGCGATCTATTCCATCTTGCAAATGCGAAACGGGTTCATCGCAGAATCGGCGAACATCGAGGAGATCGATCCGGAGCTTTCCGATGCGCCCATCGTCCGTAAACGCATCGACAATGCGGCGCTAGAGACCGTCATGTCGAACAGCTTTGGATTCGGCGGCACCAATGCCTCGCTGGTGTTCCAGCGTATCGATGCTTGAGCCAACCATTCCGGTGGGTGTTAGGGGGTTGAATGGTTGAGAGCTCGATTTCAAAGCCCGGCGGGCTGATGACCGGGAAACGCGGCCTCGTTATGGGTGTCGCGAACGACCATTCCATCGCTTGGGGCATCGCGCGCACGCTTGCCGCGAACGGCGCGGAACTCGCCTTCACCTATCAGGGCGAGGCCCAGGGAAAGCGCCTGCGCCCGCTGGCGGAAAGCGTCGGCTCGCGGCTGGTCCTGCCCTGTGACGTCGGCAGCGATGCCGAGCTGGAAGAAGTATTCGACGTGCTCCAGCGCCAGTGGGGCAAACTGGATTTCCTGGTGCACGCCATCGCCTTTTCCGACCGCAACGAGCTCAAGGGCCGTTATGTCGAGACCAGCCGGCAGAATTTCCTCAGTACCCTGAACATATCTTGCTATTCGTTCACCGATGTTGCGCGCCGCGCTACGGCGATGATGAAGGACGGCGGCGCGCTGGTAACGTTAACCTTCGAGGGCGCTTCGCGGGTGATGCCCAACTACAATGTGATGGGCGTCGCCAAGGCGGCGCTCGAGGCGAGCGTGCGTTATCTTGCGGCCGATTTGGGCAAGGACAAGATCCGCGTCAACGCGATCTCGGCCGGCCCGATGCGCACGCTGGCGGGATCTGCGGTGGGCGACGCGCGCATGGTGTTCAAATGGAACAAGGCGCACAGCCCGCTGAAGAAAAACATCGAGCTCGACCATATCGGCGGCGCCGCGCTCTATCTTTTGTCCGATTTATCGGCCGGCGTCACCGGCGAAGTGCATTTCGTCGATGCCGGCTACAATGTGGTGGGCATGCCGCCGACAGCCGATCTCAAAGGCTGGATCGCCCCCGACAATGGCAACGGCAACGGCGATACGGATTGAGAAGCCTTAGGGCTTCAGCAATCTGGGTTCCCAATTCACGAAG
>DASQIQ010000288.1:0-4527 GCA_035631495.1 Micropepsaceae bacterium | reverse complement strand
CAAATGCCAGGCACGCAGCAGATTGCTCGGGAAGATCGACGACAAGTCGATGCCATAGAACGAGCTCGGATCGGCTCGGTAATGCGCCACACCGGCGCCGACCAGCGTCTGACCGAGGAACAGCAATGCGGCCACCGCCATAAATTTCAGCGTTGCGGTCTGCGACGTGCTCAGCGTCCAGCGTTCGCGCGACGACGGCATGCCGTGCCAGCCCAGATAGTCGAACTTGCCGAAGGCGAGCAGCACGATCGCCGTGCCGCCGAGCAGGGCGATGAGGCTGATCGCGCTCACCAGAAGCGCCGCGCCGGTTGGATGATTGCCGGCCAGCAGATCGTACGGAAAATTGTTCGTGTACGAATGATTTGTGCCCGGCCGTTCGGCCACCGAGCTCCAGGCGGCCCAGGTGAAGAACGCCGTCAGGTCATGCAGCTCTTGCGGGTCGCTGACCGCCTTCACCGGAAGGCCGCCATTGCCGGTTGGAATCTCGAAATAGCGATTCCAGATGCCGATCTCGTCGCGGAACGTTTCCGCGCCCGCGGGCAGCAGCGTGAGAGTATCCGCCGCGGCGTCGTAGCGGTTGATCTTGAGCAATGCGCCGACTTCACCGTCCACCGCAGCGCGTTCGCCGGCATCCAAATTCGTGTAATCTTTTGAGAAGCGCGTCTGTGCCGTCCGCCGCGCCAGGTCTTCCGCCCAGTCGTGCAGTACCGCCGCGCCGAAGTCGGGACCCAGATAACCGCCATGGCCCCAGATGGTGCCGTTGTCCATCAGGCCGTGCTTGAGGAACACGTCCTGGCCGCGGCGGACATCATCGCCGGTGAACACGATCATTCCGGCGGGATCCACCACATTCGCCGGCACAGGAGGCGCGTTTTGGTAGGCCTTTAGGGTCAGCAGAATAAGGACGGCGAATCCCAGAACGAAGGTGAAAGCGACTGTGCGGCCCCACCAGGGCGATAATTGTTCCGTCTCTGCCATGGCGAATTCCTTCAGCGCTCGGCCTTTGCGCGATATCACGAAGCTCGCGCGTGCGGGCGCATCGTGCCTAGCGGAGCAATTTCCCAAACGTTCATGGTGTTATAGGCCGAACACGAGTTAAGTCTGTACCGAATTGACCGATCATGCGAATGCGCCAGCGCAATCGGATTTCAAACTATACCCCTACCGACATCCTATTTTGCTTGTCATGTGCGCCCAAAGCGGACAAAAGCAAGCAAGAATCGCACCGCCAAACCTTGGCATTCGGGAATTGTTTGGATGATCGATAAGCGCGTCGCCAGCATCGCGGACGCAGTGGCCGGCGTGAAGGACGGCTCGGTCGTGCTGCTGGGCGGCTTCGGCGTCGTCGGCCAGCCGCAGGAGCTGCTGGGAGGCTTGATCGAACAAGGCGCGCGCGATCTCACGATCGTCTCGAACAATGCGGGCTTCGGTTCGCCGATGCTGCCCAAACTGTTCGCGCTGGGGCGTGTCGCCAAGCTGATCTGCAGTTTCCCGAGGCCTACCCCGCCCGCTTTCGAGGAATTGTTCAAAGCGGGGAAAATCACGCTGGAGCTGGTGCCGCAGGGCACGATCGCGGAGCGCATCCGCGCCGCCGCCGTCGGCGTTCCGGCTTTTTACACGCCTACCGCCGTGGGCACGCGGCTTGCCGAAGGCAAGGAGATTCGCGAATTCGACGGGCGCAACTACGTGATGGAGCGCGCGCTGCACGCCGATGTGGCGCTGATCCAGGCCTGGCGCGCCGACCGCTGGGGCAATCTCACCTATCGCGGCACGGGGCGCAATTTCAATCCGGTGATGGCGATGGCAGCCTCGCTCACCATCGTGCAGACGCGCCATATGGTAGAATTGGGCGAGCTTGATCCGGAATCCATCGTGACGCCGGGCATCTTCGTGAACCGCGTGGTTCATGTGGAGAGTCCCGATCCGCCGCCGGCATAGAATGATCAGCGAGGACCAGCCGTGACGACGCGTGGAATCGATGATGTCGTGAAACCGTGGGACCGTCAGCAGATGGCGGCGCGTCTGGCGCGCGACATTCCCGAAGGCTGGTATGTCAATCTGGGCCTGGGCCTGCCCACGCTTATTCCCGATTACATCCCGGAGGGGCGCGAAGTGGTGTTCCATTCCGAGAACGGCGTGCTCGGCATGGGTCCGGTGCCGCCCAAGGACCATGTGGACACCTGGCTGGTTAACGCGACCAAGCAGAACATCACGCTGGTCAAAGGCGCATCCCTGTTCCACCACGCCGACAGCTTCGGCATGATTCGCGGCGGTCATCTCGATCTCTGCGTGCTCGGCGCCTATGAGGTGGCCGAGAATGGCGACATCGCCAATTGGGCGACATCGCAGAACGATGCCGTGCCCGCCGTCGGCGGTGCGATGGATCTCTCGGCGGGCTCGAAGCGGCTCTGGGTGCTGATGGAGCACACCACCAAGGACGGGCTGCCGCGCATCGTCTCGCGCTGCGCCTATCCGCTGACGGCGGCCTGCGTGGTAAAGCGCGTCTACACCAATCTTGCGGTGATCGACGTGACGGAGCGCGGCTTCGAAGTGCTCGACATGGCGCCGGGCGTGACGCTGGAATCGCTGCAAGCCTGCACGGAGGCCAAGCTGCGGCGGGTGGGGTAGTGGGACACGGCGTTCTGCCTTGGTCCCGAGATGTTATGCCGATTGAATGACGCTGGGCGGACTGGAACCGCCAGCCGCCGAGCCGTAGGCCTGTGAGGCTTGCAGAAGGTTGGCCATCGTGGCCGTGTCCGACTGGATCTGCAGTTCCAGCGAAGCGAGGAATGTCGCGAATTCGTTCGCGGAAACCGTTCCATCCCCATTGCTGTCGAGACTGGCAAGGGAATTGGGAGCGTTGCTGCTGGACGTGCCGTTCGACGCCGCGCTGAGCGTGGGGCCGGAGGCGCCAAGGCCGGCAGCGGTCAATTCGGCGGCGGACAATGTTCCGTCCTGATTGCTGTCGAGTCCTCCGAAAATCTGCGAGGCCTGCGAGGCCCGCGAGGCCTGCGAGGCCCGCGAGGCCTGCGAGGCAAGGTCCGTCGAAGATGTGTCGCCCGACGAGGAAGGCGGCGCTTCGGCGGCGTCATGATGATGGTGATGATGATGGTGGGCTTTTTGCCCCTGGGCGACGTCGCTCGCCAATTGATTTTCGGAAATTCCGCTGGAGCCGTTCTGGGTAAGCGTGGTGAACAATTTGTCGGCCTGACTTTGCGTCCCACCTTGCTGCTGGATGTAAGTCTCCATTTCAGCCTCGGTCACGATGCCATCGCCATTGCTGTCCATCGCCGAGAAGAGCGCATGGACAGGTGCGCCGGTCGTCGAACCGGAAGTCGAACCGGAACCTGGCGCCGAGCTGTTATTCGCATTTGCCGTCTGCGAACCGTCGGCTTGTGTCTGCTGTTGCAATTGCATCAGCAGCGCGAGGATCTGATCGCTCAGCCTTGATTGATCCGTACCCGTCAAAGCCGTACTGGCATCGGGTTCGGGCGCGGCAAAATTCGTGGACGTCGTATTGCCGGCAGCTTCCGCGCTTGCATCGGCATTTGTTGCTTGCGTGCTGTCCAACTGTGAGAGCATCCGTGCCAAGATTTGGCTTGGACCGCCAAATCCAGACGCTCCCACACTCAATAGGGACATGAATGCCTCCATGGGTGCTGTAACGCCGTGTGCGAGGTCGACGACCACGCAGACGGAGATGGAAGGCGAAGCAAGTCTTACACCGTTGTCAGGCTCGCGCGGCGGCTGGAAATCCAAGGTTAGCGAATTGCTAAAGCGGACAAATCTTCCAGTCGGGGATGCAACATCTGCCGGGTCTCACGTTGCGCCCCAAGGATTGATTCATATCAAAGCGGCGTCTTTCCCGAAGAGATAGACATGCTCCCAGAGGATTTCTTAAGCGAGGGGTTGCCATGGAAAACGCCATGACGAAGGAAAACGGTCTTGCGAAATGTCATCCCGCCCCTCTGATGGAGAGAAGCAAAGCGAGCGGCTTTCACATCTATCTGATCGGAATCATCGTTCTCGGTGTCGTTGCCGCTGGAGCCTATCAGTTCTTTAGCTGAGTGGCCGGCTACTGACCGCGACGGAGGCCAAACACGTGTCGAACGCCGTGCCTTGCGAAGACAAGATTTGCACCGAGTGCGAAAGCATCATCGCGCGTACCTATCGCGAATTGCGGCAAACGGGGTACGACGACCGCGAAGCTTTCCTCGCCGCAGCGCGCGTGCTGGAACTGCGCCATCCCGGCCACGACCGGTACTATTATTTCTTCCGCACCGCGCAATGGCTTGGCGGCGCGCACCAGTCCCATCCAGGCGGATAGAGTAGCACTCGATTACAGTCTCTGGCTTCGACGCAGGTCTCAGATCAACTGCAGGAAGATCAGAACCAATCCCACAACGGACACGCCCCACGCCGCCGTGCGCAGCCACGGAATGCCGGCGATGTAGACGACGCCATGCGCCACCCGGCCCCAGAAAAACAGCTGTGCCCCGAGCAAGGTCGTGGCGGTGTGGACCCCGG
>DASQIQ010000287.1:0-21505 GCA_035631495.1 Micropepsaceae bacterium | reverse complement strand
CATTTCTCGAGCAGATCGTCCCAATCGGGATTTGTTTCCTCGATGAGTGTCAATTTCCACTTGCGCTCCCAACGCTTCAGACTTGTTTCGCGCTGTATCGCCTCCGCATACAACGGAAATTCCTCGAACCACACGAGCCGGGTAACGGCGTGTGCCTTTACGAAGGTGGACCCTCGTCCTTCGCGATGGGCTTGGATGCGGCCATGAAGATCGGAGGTCACTCCGATATAGAGCGTGCCGTTGCGTTTGCTAGCCAGGATGTAGACGAAGCCGCTTGGCATTTTGGAGCTTATCTTGCCGGGCTCGGCAAAGTCATTCGCGGCGCGGACGCGCCGCTGCTGGATGGCCGGCTCGGAGGCCGGCCACGGTGAGAAATGAAGGCACTAACCCCGCTTCAGGCCCTTCCCGCGTCGGCCACAAGACCGGACGGCCCGATTCCAAGGCGCTGCAGGGCGGTGCGCCATTTTGCTTCCGGATCGACCCCAAACACCAAGTACGGATCGGCCTTGCAATGAAGCCAGCCATTTCTCTGGAATTCCGTCTCGACCTGGCCGGGCGCCCAGCCCGCGTATCCCAGCGCGAATAGCGCCTGCTTGGGGCCGCGTCCTTCGGCCAGGGCGCGCAGGATATCCAGGGTGGCGGTGAGCGAGATGTCTTCCGATACGGGAAGCGTGGAATCGCTACCCTCATAGTCGCCGCTGTGCAGAACGAAGCCGCGCCCGGTCTCGACCGGCCCGCCATAGAGAATCGGGAACTCCCCGATCAACGGTTTGGTATCGATCTGGAGTTGTTTGAGGACCTCGGCGAAGGAAAGGCCTGGGATCGGCCTGTTGATCACGATGCCCATCGCCCCTTTGGCGGAGTGGGCACACATATAGATCACCGTCTGGGCGAAGCGCTCATCGGTCATGCCGGGCAGGGCAATCAGAAGCTTGCCTTCGAGAAAGCTCTCGCCCTGATCAATTTTCGGGTCTTGAGACGATGCCATGGTGACAGCTTATTCGCGGGCACGCCGGACGCAAAGAGCATCGCTATTGCCGGTTCGGCCTTTCGGGAGCCGTTTGGGTGGGCTAAAAGCGCCTCGACGATCAGATATGAGGAAAAAGATGATCAAGGTCGGTGACAAGATACCCTCGGCAATGCTCAGGCAAGTCACGGAAGGCGGTGTGCAGGAAGTCAGCACGGACGAGTTCTTCAAGGGAAAGCGCGTCGCCCTTTTCGCCGTGCCGGGCGCCTTCACCTCGGTGTGTTCCGCCAAACATCTGCCGAGCTTTAGCAACAATGCCAGTGCGCTGCACAAGAAAGGCGTCGATGTCGTCGCCTGCACCGCGGTGAACGATCCGGCCGTCATGCGTGCCTGGGGACAGCAAAACAAGGCCGATGCCGTGACCATGCTCTCGGACGGAAACGGCGACTTCGCGCGTGCGCTCGGTGTCGAAGCGGACATGACCAAGCACGGCATGGGCCGGCGCAGCCGCCGCTACTCCATGCTGGTCGAGAATGGCGTCGTGAAACAGTTCAATCTGGAAGAGCCCGGCGCTTTCGGCGTTTCCGGCGGCGACCATCTGCTGAGCCAGATTTAGGGCCTGATCATCGTCGGCGCATGCGCCAGCTGGATGCCCGGGAAAAGAGGGTATCCGGCCCGGCCTCTGGCTGACATTCCTGTGAGCCGCCGTTTTCAGGGCGGGCCAAGACCCGTATGATCGCTCGCGCCTCAGCCGCTAGCCACTCGACCATGCCTCCGTTCACCTTCGGACCGATCTATTGCGAGACCATGTCGGCTACTTCGGCCAGCTTTCCGGTCGAGCCGATGAACACCGTCTCGAACGGCGTGATCGTGCTGTTCGGCCTCGCGGGGCTTTATTTTGTCGTCAAACGGGCGCCTCGCGCCGTCGATCTGTATGTCTTGTGCGCTCTGCTCGTTACCACCGGCATCGGAAGCGGGATTTGGCATGGATTTCGGGACCGCGACGCGCTGTTCTTTGAAGTACAGTCCGGGCTCTTTTTTCTCTTCGCGGTGGTGTTCTTCTGGGCGCGGCGTCTTTGGTCCTATGGTGGCGCGGCGTTGTTTCTCGCGCTGTTCTTCGGCGGCTTTACGCTTTCGCGCGAATATTGGGACCGGGCTGTCTTCGGCATCCCGGTTCAGCGCTGGGTTGCGCTGGCGCCGGTGGTTATTGTTGCCGGCATTGCGCTGATCGCGCAGACCTACGCCTATTCCCGGCGCGCGGCCGTTTTCGGCGGCGTGGCCCTTTCATCGGCCATCGTGGCCCTGACATTCCGCACCATCGATCTTTCGGTATGTGCCGCTTTCCCCTTCGGCACGCATTTCCTGTGGCACTCGTTCCTTTCGGCCGGAGGCTTCCTAGGCATTCTTGCCCTGATCGAGCTGCCGGCGCTTCGACGGGCCAAATCCGCGGCCCAGCCCGCGACGGAGCCGGCAGAATAATCAGGCCTTTGGAATGGCGGAGCGCGCGAGCGTGTCCGCGCGCTCGTTTTCCAAATGGCCGTCATGGCCGCGGACCCAACGCCAGACGACATCGTGGCGCGATGCCGCTTCGTCGAGCTCGCGCCATAGCTCGTCATTCTTCACCGGCTTCTTGTCCGTCGTCTTCCAACCATTGGCTTTCCAGCGCGGTAGCCATTTGGTGAGACCGTCCATGACGTAGCGTGAATCCGTATAGAGCATGACGGTGCTCGGTTTTTTCAGCGCTTCCAGCGCTTTGATGGCGGCCATCAGCTCCATGCGGTTGTTCGTCGTCATCGGTTCGCCGCCGAAGATTTCCTTTTCATGTTCGCCGGAGCGCAGGATCGCGCCCCAACCGCCTGGTCCCGGATTGCCGCTGCACGCGCCGTCGGTGAAGATTTCGACGATAGCCGGCGTGGTTTTCTTGTTCACAACCCGTATGCCTCAGGGCTTTTCACATTGCGGTGGAAGCGCAAGCGACGGACGAACTCGCGCGGATCTTTGGGGCGAACCAACGCGGTCGGGTTGTGGTTGATCCAATCATAGAGGCGCGTGAGGAGAAAACGCAGGGCCGCACCGCGGCAGAGCAGGGGAAGCGCCGCTATCTCGCTGGGCTGTAGCGTGCGCTTAAGCTGATAACCCGCGATCAGGGCGCGTCCTTTGGTGACGTTGAAGGCGCCGTCGTTTTCGAAGCACCAGGCATTGAGCATCACCGCGAGATCGTAGGCGAGCGCATCATTGCAGGCGAAATAGAAATCGATGATGCCGGAGATCTCATCGTTCACGAAGAGCACATTGTCGGGAAAGAGATCGGCGTGAATGACGCCCTCAGGCAATTGCGCCGGCCAGGTCTTCTCGAGGCTGGCCAATTCATCCTCAATCAGCGCGCCCAAGCCCTCCGCCACCGAATCCGCCTCTTTGGCGCAATCCGAGGCGAGCTTGCGCCAACCTTGAGGGCCGAGCGCATTGGCGCGTCTCCCACGGAAGCTTGTTCCGGCATCATGGAGCTCTGCCAGAACGCGACCGGCAAGACGGCAATGCTCTGTCCTGGGGCTGCGCAGCGAAACTCCGTCAAGGAATGTGAGGATTGCCGCCGGTCTTGTGTTCAGCATGCCGGAAATGTCGCCATTGCGCGCGTGGACCGGAGTGGGACACGGTATCCCGGCACGCGCCAAATGTTCCATCAGCCCGAGATAGAAGGGCAGATCCGCCGCATCGACCCGCATCTCGTAGAGAGTGAGAATGTACGCGCCCTTGACGGTCTGGAGAAAATAGTTGGAATTTGAAACGCCTTCGGCAATGCCCTTGAAGACATGCGGCTCGCCCAGCGCATAGGCCGCCAGGAAGACCTCCAGCTCCTCAAAGGAAACGTCGGTATAGACCGCCATGCGCTATGCACCCACCAGTGCGCGCGGCAGCCTGAACTCCACGTCTTCGCGCGTGACGACCGCTTCCTGCATCGTCAAATCGTAGCGCGTGCGAAAAGCCTTGATCACCTCTGTGACGAGGACCTCGGGCGCGGAGGCGCCGGCGGAGAGCGCCACGACATTCACGCCGGCAAGCTCGGCCCAATCGATCTCGCCGGCATTTTCGATCAGGCGCGCGCGCTTGGCGCCGGCCTTGCTGGCGACTTCGACCAACCGACGTGAGTTGGATGAGTTGGCCGAGCCGATCACCAATACCAGATCGGCCCGCGGCGCGACCCGCTTGATCGCGTCCTGGCGATTGGTCGTCGCATAGCAAATGTCTTCCTTATGGGGTCCGGCAATATCGGGGAAACGCTGCTTTAACGCGCCGACGATCTCCGCCGTGTCGTCCACGGATAGGGTCGTCTGGGTGATATAGGCAAGGGGCGCGCCGGAAGGTGGAACGAAGCGCTCGGCATCGGCTAGTGTTTCGACCAGGAACACGGACCCTGCGGGGAGTTGTCCCATGGTGCCGATTACTTCCGGGTGGCCGGCATGGCCGACAAGGATGATCGAGCGCCCGGCGGCGGAATGGCGCTCGGCCTCCACATGCACCTTCGAGACGAGCGGGCAGGTCGCGTCGAGATAGAAGAGCTGGCGCCGCTGAGCTTCGGCCGTAACGGTCTTGGCCACGCCATGGGCCGAGAAGATCACCCTGGACCCGTCGGGTATCTCGTCCAGCTCTTCGATGAAGATCGCGCCGATCTTCTCCAGGCGCTCCACGACGAAACGGTTGTGCACGATCTCGTGGCGCACATAGACGGGCGCGCCAAATTTTTCGATTGCGAGCTCGACGATGCGGATTGCCCGATCGACTCCTGCGCAAAAGCCGCGCGGCGCCGCCAGCAGCAGCGTCAGGGAGGGTTTCCCGCCGGGAGTTTCGCGCAAAGTCTGGTCCATCGCTTCCATCATAGCGCGGCTTTTCTTCCCTGCCTTGCTTCGTTACAGTCCGCCGCCCGGGTTAAACGGGCTTTTGAACGGATATTTGATGCGCCGCTTGCCTTTGCTCACGCTTCTGCCGCTTTTGCTGCCGCTCTCGGGTTGCGAAACCTTGGGGCTGACGAGTCCCTCGCCGCCGGATTTTGCGCAGGAAATGGGCCCAATCTGTCCCTCCACCGGGGTGCTTTCGGACGCGGTGACCGTGACCAAGCTTCGGCCCGGAACGCAGGCGGCGTCGCCAAGCCCTGCCAATATCGCCTTTAAGGCCGAGATGTCGCAGGCAAAGCTGGATTGCAATTACGACCGTGGCCGGAACAAGCTCAGCGTGGATATCAGCTTTGCGGTCAAGGCCACACGCGGACCTGCCGCCATGGGAGCCGATCCGCAGCTCGATTTTTTCGTAGCGGTCGTCGATGCCGACAACAACATCCTCAGCAAGACCGTCTATCACGGCAAACCCGACATGGCGGGCCGGTCGACCAATATCTATACCCAGAGCGTTGACAATTTTCCCGTGCCCCTGGCCATGGACAAGCGCCCCTATGACTACGAGATCCTGACCGGATTCCAGCTCACGCCGGACGAGCTCGCTTTCAATCGCATTCCCAGACCTCTGCCGGTTCCACGCGCCGCCCGATGACCTCCCTCCTATCCGAGCTTTCCGCGACCGCCGGCGCCGCGTTCGCGGCCGAAGGTCTGCCCGTGGAGTTTGGGCAGGTGCAGGCCTCCGCCCGCGCCGACCTTGCGCAATTCCAATGCAATGGGGCGCTGGCCGCGGCGAAGCTCGCCAAAGCCAATCCCCGAGCTATTGCGGAGAAGATCGCTGCGCGGTTGCGCGACTCGGGCCTGTTCGCGGATGTCTCCATTGCCGGGCCGGGCTTCGTCAATCTCAAGCTCAAGGACGAGGTCCTGCAACAGAGGCTGCAATGTCTTGCGGCCGATCCCAAATCCGCAGCTCCCGGCAGCGGCGTAGGCAAGCACGTCATCCTCGATTTCGGCGGGCCCAACATCGCCAAGCCCATGCATGTCGGGCATTTACGGTCCGCCATTATCGGGGATTGTCTCCAACGGCTGTTCCGCGCCAATGGCTGGGAGGTCACCAGCGATGTGCATCTGGGCGATTGGGGCCTGCCGATGGGGCAGCTGATTGCCGAGCTGGCGATCCGCCGCCCGGAACTTCCCTATTTCGATCCCGCCGACAGAACTCCGTACCCGGAGCAATCCCCCGTCAGCATGGACGATCTGGAACGGCTTTACCCCGAGGCCGCCGCGGCCTGCAAAGCCGATCCGGGGCAACTCGAGGCAGCCCGGCAGGCGACTCTCGAGCTCCAGGCCGGACGGCCCGGCTATCGGGCGCTGTGGCGCCATTTCCACAATGTCTCCGCCACGGGTCTGACCCGCGAGTTCGAAAGCCTTGGCGTGGTGTTCGACGAATGGAAGGGCGAATCCGATGCGGATCCCCTGATTCCGGAGATGATCGGGAAACTCAAGGATGACGGGCTTGCCGTCATGGATCAGGGCGCTTTGATCGTTCCTGTTGAGAAAAACGACGACACCAGCGAGATGCCGCCGCTGATCCTGGTGAAATCAGATGGTGCGGTGAATTACGCCACCACCGATATGGCGACCATCGTGGAACGCGTCCGCGAGCATGATCCCGATCTGATTCTCTACGTCGTCGATCAGCGCCAACATCTGCATTTCGAACAGGTCTTTCGCGCCGCCACAAAGAGCGGCCTTTCCGGGCGTGCCGGGCTCGAACATATCGGCTATGGCACGGTCAACGGCAAAGACGGCAAGCCCTTCAAGACGCGCGCTGGGGGGGTGATGAAGCTCTACGACCTCATCGCCATGGCGACCGAAGAGGCCATGAAGCGTCTCAATGAACAGGGCCTCGCCGCCGATTACCCCGAAGAAGAGCGCAACCGCGTCGCCAAGGCGGTGGGTTTGGCGGCGATCAAATTCGCCGACCTCTCCAACAATCGCGTGTCGGGCTATGTGTTCGATCTGGAACGCTTCACGCGCTTCGAGGGCAAGACCGGTCCCTATCTGCAATATGCCGCGGTGCGCATCAAATCGATCCTGCGCAAGGCGGAAGGCGAGGGCTATAAGAGCGCCGCGCCGGTTATCCGTTCCGAAGCAGAAAGCAAGCTCGCCTTGCAACTCCTTGCCATGCCTGAGGCGTTGCTGGCTGCCGAGATTAAGCGCTCGCCCAATCTCGTCTGCGACTTTGTCTTCGTTCTGGCGCAGAATTTCAGCCGCTTTTACACCGAGCACCATATTCTTTCGGAGACCGATGAAGCCTTGCGGGCGGCCCGGCTCGGGCTTTGCGCCCTCACGCTGACCCAGATCGAACGCGCCCTGGATCTTCTCGGCATCGAAATTCCGGAGCGGATGTAAGCGCCGCCTGCTTCATTGACTTAAGGTGCGTCCCTCCTAATATCGGACTCGACGGCCCGGGTCCGCCGTGAGGCGCTACCCCACCGGTTCACTGATTGATCCCTCGCGGGAGAGATCCCGCCTTCGCCAAGGCTTCGGCGCGGCTAGCCCGCTTTCGCCAAAGCTGCGAAGGCGAGACGCCGAAGGAGCAACCGCCCCGGAAACTCTCAGGCAAAAGGACCGCGAGGGCTTAGCAGTCTGGATAGCAGGGCGGCAGCTCTCACCGAAGGGGTAAGCCGGGTTTCGGCCATTCTCTCAGGTCCAAGGACAGACGGGGCGCGTTTCCGGTTCACCTGCCGGAGCGCGAGCCCGTGATTTTGGACCTGAGATGACCGAGCCCCATATTTCCGCCAGACTACAAACGACTCCGCTGCACGCGCTTCATGTGTCGCTCGGCGCCAAGATGGTGGGTTTCGCGGGCTATGAGATGCCGGTGCAATACGGGGCCGGCATTATCAAGGAACATTTGCACACACGCGCTGCGGCGGGGCTTTTCGACGTCTCGCATATGGGGCAGGCCTTCCTTGAGGGCGCGGATGCGGCGCGAGTGCTTGAACGGCTCACGCCCGCGGACATCATCGGCCTCAGAGAAGGGCGGATGCGATACGCCCTGCTGCTGAACAATGAGGGCGGTATCAAGGATGATTTCATGGCGGCGCGCCTTATTGGCGAACGCGCGCTCTATCTGGTGGTGAACGCCGGCACCAAACATGCCGATTTCGCCTTCATCGCATCGCGCTTGCGGGGCACCGCCAACCTTCGTCCGCAAACGTCGCGGGGTCTTCTGGCGCTGCAAGGACCCCAAGCGGAATCGGTGCTGTCACGACACTCTGATGGCGCAGCCCGCCTCCGCTTCATGGAGGTCGCGCGCATGCAAGTCGCGAGCGCGCCGGCCATAGTCAGCCGCTCGGGATATACGGGCGAAGACGGTTTTGAGATTTCGCTCGAGGCCAAGGATACCGAACGCGTGGCGCGCGCGCTGCTGGCCGAGCCGGAGGTGCTTCCCGTTGGTCTAGGCGCGCGGGATTCGCTACGGCTGGAGGCGGGCCTCTGCCTTTATGGGCATGACATCGATGAAACGACTTCGCCGATTGCGGCGGGCCTTGCCTGGGTGATCGGAAAGAGACGCAAGCTGGCGCGCGATTTTCCGGCCGCCGAGCGACTGATGGATGAGATACTTGAAGGCACCAAGCGCAAACGCGTTGGCCTGCGCCTCGCCGACAAGGCCCCGGCGCGCGAAGGCACCGAAATCGTGGATGCCAAGGATATGATCATCGGACGCGTCACCAGCGGCGGTTACGGCCCGAGCGTTGGCGCGCCTATCGCGATGGGCTATGTCGACACCGAGTTTGCGGCAGACGGAATCGAGCTTGGGCTTCTGATTCGCGGCGTCAAGCGTTCCGCTCATGTCGCGCCGCTTCCATTCGTGCCCCACCGATACAAGCCAAAGAGCGAGGGATAGATGCCAGAGTTGCGCTTCACGCAAAGCCATGAATGGATCAGTGCCGAGGGCGGCATGGCAACCATCGGCATCACGCAATTCGCCGCCCAGCAATTGGGCGATGTGGTCTATGTCGAGCTGCCGGAGCCGGGAAAGAAGCTTGCCGGTGGCGCCGAAGCGGCCGTCGTGGAAAGCGTCAAGGCGGCGAGCGAAATCTACGCTCCGGTGGCCGGCGAGGTGACGGAAACCAATCGCGTCTTGGCTGACGATCCGGCCAAAGTGAACGCCGACCCGGAAGGCGAGGCCTGGTTCTTCCGCATGAAGCTTGCGGACGAAGGGGCGCTTGCCAAGCTCATGACAAAAGATCAGTACACGGAATTCGTCAAAGGACTGTGATTCGCCTATGCGTTACTTGCCCCTGACCCCGGACGACCGCAGCGCCATGCTGGCCAAGATCGGCGTCTCATCGGTCGATGAATTGTTCCGCGACGTGCCGGCGCCTGCGCGCGCGCCGCGCTTTGCCCTTCCCGCCCATGCCGGGGAGATGGAGGTCGAGCGCGCCCTTGCGCGGCTGGCGGCGCAGAACACCACGGCCGGAAGCGGGCCATTCTTCTGCGGCGCCGGCGCCTATCGCCATTATGTGCCGGCTTCCGTCGATCATCTGATCCAGCGGTCGGAATTCCTCACCTCCTACACGCCCTATCAGCCGGAGATTGCGCAAGGAACGCTGCAGGTCCTGTTCGAATTCCAGACCCAGGTGGCGCTGATCACCGGCATGGAGGTGGCGAACGCCTCGATGTATGACGGCTCGACCGCGACGGCCGAAGCCGTGTTGATGGCGCACCGCATCACTGGTCGCAATCGCGCGGTTCTCTCGGGGAATCTGCATCCGCATTACGCCGAGACCGTGCGCACCATGGCCGGGCTCGCCGGCGAAATTGTCACCGCCCCGGTTACCCCCGGTGTCGTGGATGAGCTCGCGCCCCTCATCGATGCGGGCACCTCCTGCGTCGTGGTGCAGAACCCGGACGTATTCGGGCTGTTGCGCGATCTGAAGCCCATCGCCGAGGCGGCCCATGCCAAGGGCGCGCTTCTCATCGCCGTCGTTACCGAACCAATATCGCTCGGCCTCGTGGAATCGCCCGGCGCCATGGGCGCGGATATCGTCGCGGGCGAAGGCCAATCGCTTGGCAATGGGCTGAATTTCGGCGGCCCCTATGTGGGCCTCTTTGCCACACGGGAAAAATTCGTGCGCCAGATGCCGGGCCGCCTTGCCGGTCAAACAACAGATTCGCTGGGCCGGCGCGGTTTCGTGCTGACGCTGTCGGCGCGCGAACAGCACATCAGGCGCGAAAAAGCGACCAGCAACATCTGCACCAATTCCGGGCTCTGTGCGCTGGCCTTTTCCATCCATCTCGCTTTGCTCGGCGAGACCGGATTGAACCAGCTTGCCCGTATCAATCATATGCGGGCGCTTCAACTGGCCGAGCGGCTGAGCTGTATCCCCAACGTCGAGCTGGTCACCCCCGCTTTCTTCAACGAGTTCACTTTGAAACTGCCCAAGCCGGCGGTGGACGTCGCCGACGCCTTGGCCGATCTGGGCATCATCGCCGGGGTGCGCGCATCGCGGCTTTATCCGCATCAGCCGGCGCTGCGCAATCATTTGATTGTCGCGGCGACGGAAACCAACACCGATTCCGACATGGAAGCCTATGGGCGCGCCCTCGCCGAGGTGCTCGCATGATGAACGCGCAAGGCCGGCCCACCTCATCCGGAATCGCCGATAAATCCGCTGCGGCTACCACGTCCGGTCATCACGGCCTCGACCACGAGGAGAAACTGATTTTCGAGATCGGCCACACCGATGTCACCGGCGTCGATCTTCCAGAGATGGATTTGGCGACGAATCGGCTCGGCGGGTTGGCGCGCAGACAGCCCATTGGGCTGGCGGGTCTCACCGAACCGCAAGTGATGCGCCATTATGTGCGGCTGTCGCAGCGCAATGCCTCGATCGACGCGAGTTTCTATCCGCTCGGTTCGTGCACCATGAAACATAATCCGCGTCTGAACGAGAAGCTCGCGCGGCTCCCCGGATTCGCGGACATCCATCCCTTGCAACCCCAGAAGACCGTGCAGGGCGCGCTTTGCCTCATCGGCGAGCTCGCCCGCTGGCTCAAGGAGCTCACCGGCATGCCCGCCGTGGCGATGACTCCCAAGGCGGGCGCGCATGGTGAATTGTGCGGGATGCTGGCCATCCGCGCCGCAATTTCCGCACGCGGCGAAACCCGCACCCGTATCCTGGTGCCGGAATCCGCCCATGGCACGAATCCGGCAACCGCGGCTTTGTGCGGCTTCACCGTCGAGTCCATCAAGGCCGCGGAGGACGGACGTGTAGATCTTGCCGCGCTCAAAGCGGCGCTCGCAACCGATGTGGCCGGAATCATGCTGACCAATCCGAACACCTGTGGATTGTTCGAGCGAGACATGATCGCCATCGCCGACGCGGTGCACGCGGCGGGCGCCTATTTCTACTGCGATGGCGCCAATTTCAATGCGATTGTCGGCCGGGTGAAACCGGGGGCCCTTGGCATCGATGCCATGCACATCAATCTGCACAAGAGTTTTTCCACGCCTCATGGCGGCGGTGGCCCGGGCGCCGGCCCGGTGGTATTTTCCGCTCTGCTTGCGCCCTTCGCGCCTTTGCCGCTCTTCGTGCATGATTCCAACGGCTTTCGCCTGATCGAAGACATGGACGAAGCGCGTGCCGCAGGGGCAACGCCGCTCGGGCGCATGTGCGCGTTTCACGGTCAGATGGGCATGTTCGTGCGCGCGCTCGCCTATATGCTCTCGCATGGCGAAGACGGACTGCGGCAAGTTGCTGAAGATGCGGTGCTGTCGGCGAATTACATCCTCGCCTCGCTGAAGGACGTTGTGAGCGCTCCCTATGACGGCCCCTGCATGCATGAGGCGCTGTTCGACGATGAGTTTCTAAAAGACACCGGCGTGATCACGCTCGACATCGCGAAAAGGCTGATCGACGAGGGCTTTCATCCGATGACGGTCTACTTTCCGCTCGTCGTGCACGGCGCGATGCTGATCGAGCCGACCGAAACCGAGCCAAAGGCAAGTCTGGATGAATTCATCGCCGTGATGCGAGCGCTTGCGCAGGAGGCGAATGACGGCAATTTCGACCGTTTTTGGAACGCGCCATTGTTAGCGCCGCGCCGCCGGCTCGATGAGACAGCCGCCGCGCGCAAGCCCATCTTGCGTTGGAGACCGGAGCCCGCGGCATAAAAAAAGAGGCCCTCCAAAAAGGGAGGGCCAGTTGGGGAGGACCATCAGGAGGGAGACGCTACCTAAGGACAGAATTGAACGTGAAGGCGCGGTGGCAATTTGGTGGTGTCATCGCCGCAGGCATAATTGATCTGGGCCTGTGTAAGGCCCTTGGCCGTCGAGAGGTCGGCGCCTTGGATATTTGCCAAAATGAGCTTCGCGCCCGTCAGGTCCGCATTCTTCAAAACCGCGCCGCTGAGGTCGACATGGCTGAGATCGGTGTTCCTGAACGAAGCGTCGGAGAGATTGCAGCCGCCGCAATTAATGTCACCGGCTTTGATCCGCGCGATGGATGAGAACGAAGTCGTCACGGGGCCGGCCGGTTGGGCTCGGCCTATGATCTCCGCCACGGCGGAGGATGCGAGCGCGCCAGCTGCGAAAATGCCGGCGAGGCCAAGAAGGGCGAAAGCACTGCGCATCGAAGCTCCGAACCGGAAGAGGACATCTGCTCCTGCAGGAGCAAGAGCCATGCCAGCCAATTCGGATCAGAAAACCAGCCTGCCTCCGACGAGAAGCAGTGTTCCGGCCAGGATGTAGCGCAGCGCCGAATCCGGAATGCGTGGGGCGGCATAGCTTCCGACGATAATTCCCGGAATGGACCCTACGAGCAGCGAGCTGAGGAGGGTTAAATCCGTTAATCCGAGCCACCAATGCCCCATTCCGGCGATCAGGGTCAGGGGCACGGCATGGGCAATGTCGGAGCCCACGATGCGCGCCATCGGGAAGTTGGGGTAGAGAAGGATCAGCGCCGTCACCCCGATTGCGCCTGCTCCGACCGAGGATATGGAGACCAGAACGCCCAACAGCGCTCCCATTCCAATGGTCATGTTACGGGTCTGGCGCGGGCTGATTCGACCCAAATATTCGGCGTAGTAGTCGATGATGCGCCGGCGGAAAATGAGCACGAGAGCGGTAGCGAACAGCGCAAACGCCAGGACCGAGGTTACGAGATTATTTACCGTCTCGGTCCCTGTCCCAAGATAGGACAGGAACATGAGCGTAAGTGCCGTCATTGGGACGCTTCCCGAAGCCAACCGCCCCACAAGGCGCCAATCGACGGTTCGGCTGACGCCATGAACGGCCGTGCCGACGGTCTTGGTGGCAGAGGCGTAAAGAAGGTCGGTGCCGACGGCGGTTGCAGGATGAATGCCGAACAACAGAATAAGCAGCGGCGTCATCAGCGACCCGCCACCTACGCCTGTCATCCCGACGAGAGCGCCTACGACGAACCCCGAAATCGCAAATCCGGGGTCGATGGAGGAAAACAGAATCATGTGCCAGTCGTGCCGATATGAAGGTTAAACATAAGGGAAGCCCTTCCGCGCGTCACGTGCGTCGTTGCGGAATAGGACAACCTGTCCTTCTTACAGCAAGGAGGATGCCGTTTCGCCCGCCGACCGCCAATTTTGGATAACCCATGCCGCAGGAAAAGGTTCACGCGAAATCCAGGGTGCCGCAAATTTGTGCAAGATGGCCGGCCCCGATTGGGAGATTTTCCAAAAATGGCACGGGAAATTCCGCCCAAATATGACGCGGTGGTGACATTTGCGCCACCGGCCACCGCATGACTTGGGGCAATTAGCAGCAGAGCTTTGTTTCTACTATTCTTCCAGCGCCTCGTGACAGGGGCCGCAATGGCCCGTGGCGTCATAAACGCCGGCATCAAACCGCGTGATCGTCACGTCGCAGAGCGGGCAATGCGGCTCGGCTTCCATTGATATCTGCGCCGGCGCGGCATGTTTGCGGCGCCGTGGCTTGAGGATGTGCGGCGGAGCGATTTCGGGGACGGGCTCGCCTTCGCGCACAAGGTGAAAACGGATTTGTTGTTTGCCGCCGGGCGAGGAAGACACCCGAAGTCGCGTTTGCGGTTTGGTCATCATCTCCTCCTCAGCTACATCCGCTGGTGCCGCCGCAGGTGTCGCATTTCAAACAGGTCCCGTTCCTGAGCAGTGTGAAATTGCCGCACGAGCCGCAGGCGTCGCCCTCATAACCCTTGAGTCTGGCTTCGGCCGCGCGTTTTGCCTGGGCATCGCGTTTCGCCCCCGCTTTGCTCGCAGCGGACACAGCATCCGCCGAGAAGCGCGCCTCGAGTGCCGCCATCGCGGTGCTCACCGGATTGCTTGCGGCTTGCTGCACCAGCGCGGCAACTTCGGCGAAATTGGCGCTGATATCGATATCATGAGCAAGGGCGTGCTCGTGCTCATGTGCCTGGGCATGTTCGGCATGAGCATCGACCTTTTGCAAGGCGTTGCCGCGGACGACCACGAACTGATTGAGCTGGCCCCGTACGAAACCGTTGGAGGTCACCTTCGAGATTTGCGCCAACTCAGGAGTTTCCCGCCGTTTTGTGCGATCGCTTTCGGCGATGCCGCCGCCGAGATCATCGTCATGGCTCGGTATCACATGGGCGAGATCGTGGCGACCGAGATATGACACAGCCAGCTCACGGAAGATGTAGTCGAGCACACTGGTCGCATTCTTGATCGAGTCATTGCCGATGACGAGGCCCGCCGGTTCGAAGCGGGTGAAGGTGAACGCATCGACAAATTCTTCCAACGGCACGCCATATTGCAGGCCGATGGAGATCGCGATGGCGAAATTGTTCATCAGCGAGCGGAAGGCGGCGCCCTCCTTGTGCATGTCGACGAAGATTTCTCCTAAGCGTCCGTCCTCATATTCGCCGGTGTGCAGGTACACTTTGTGGCCGCCGACGATGGCCTTCTGTATGTAGCTCTTACGGCGGTGTGGCAGTTTCTCACGCTCGCGCGCGCGCACCCGCTCGATGATCCGCTCGACGATGCGTTCGGTGACGATGGTGGCGCGAGCCGTCTGCGGTTGAGCGATCAAATCATCGACATCGTCGTCATCATCGGCCAATTGCAGGACCTGGGAGGCCAAAGGCTGAGACAGTTTGGAGCCGTCGCGATAAAGCGCATTCGCCTTCAGCCCGAGTTTCCACGACAGCAGATAGGATTCGCCGCAATCCTTAACCGTCGCCCCATTGGGCATGTTGATGGTCTTGGAGATCGCACCGGAGATGAAGGGCTGGCAGGCGGCAAGCATGCGGATGTGGCTCTCCACGGAAAGCGAACGCTTGCCGATGCGGCCACAGGGATTGGCGCAATCGAATATGGGAAGATGCTCGAGCTTGAGATAAGGCGCGCCTTCCAGCGTCATGGCGCCGCAAACATGAAGATTGGCGGCTTCGACCTCGCCCTTCGCAAAGCCGAGCGTCTTCAACATGTCGAAATCCGGCGCATCCAGCTGGCTGGCGGACAGGCCCAGCGTGTTCACACAGAAGGCCTCGCCAAACGTCCATTTGTTGAACACGAAACGAATATCGAAAGCTTGCTCCAGGGCATTTTCCACCGCGGCGATTTGCTCATCGCCGAAACCCTTGGCGCGAAGTGCGCCATGCGAAAGAGCGTTCGAGCCTTCGAGCGTGCCGCGGCCAACCGCGTAGCGCACGATATGCTCGATCTCGTCCGCGCTGTATCCCAGGGTCTTCAATGCCTCGGGCACGCAGCGATTGATGATCTTGAAATAGCCGCCGCCCGCGAGCTTCTTGAATTTCACAAGCGCGAAATCGGGCTCAACGCCTGTGGTATCGCAATCCATCAACAGGCCGATCGTGCCGGTGGGGGCGATGACGCTCGCCTGAGCGTTGCGGTAGCCGTGACGTTCGCCGAGCTGGAGCGCCTGGTCCCAGGCTGCTTTCGCCGCCTCCGATAGATCTTGATCGAGAATCGCTTCGTGATCGAGAGGCACGGGCGGCGTTGCCAGGCCTTCATACTCCGACGCCTCGCCATAGGCGGCGCGCCTATGATTGCGGATCACGCGGAGCATGGCATCGCTGTTCCCCGAATAGCGCGGGAAGGCACCCAGTTCTCCGGCCATCTCGGCGGAGGTGGCGTAGGAGATGCCGGTGAGCACGGCGGTGATGGCGCCTGCGATCGCGCGCCCCTCGCGGGAATCATAGGGAATGCCCGCCGCCATCAAGAGCCCGCCGATATTGGCGTAGCCCAGGCCCAGCGTGCGGTAGTCGAAGGAGAGCAGGGCAATCTCCTTGGACGGGAATTGCGCCATCATCACCGAAATCTCGAGCACGATGGTCCATAGCCGCACGGCATGCTCAAAAGCGGGGACGTCGAACGCCTTGCCGCCTTCGGCCGCATCTTTGCGGAAGGCCATCAGATTCAGCGAAGCGAGGTTGCAGGCCGTATCGTCGAGGAACATGTATTCGGAGCACGGATTGGAGGCGCGGATGTCGCCGCCTTTGGGACAGGTGTGCCAATCATTGATCGTGGTATGGAACTGGATGCCGGGATCGGCGCAGGACCAAGCCGCATAGGAAATCTTTTCCCACAGCTCGCGCGCCTTCATGCGCTTGTGCAGCTTCTTGTCTTTGCGGCGCGTCAGCTCCCAATCGGCGTCCTCTGCCACCGCGCGCAGGAAATCGTCCGTCACGCGCACCGTGTTGTTGGAATTCTGGCCGGCCACGGACATATAGGCTTCGGAATCCCAATCGGTGTCGTAGGTGCGAAAATCGATGCGGTCGTGTCCCTGCTTGGCGAAGGCAATGACGCGCTCGATGTAATTGTCGGGAATGAAGGCCTTGCGCGCCGCTTTTATCTCGCGTTTCAGCGCCGGGTTGAGCGAAGGATCGAAGCAATCATCCCCCGAGCCTTCGCAATTGCGGCAAGCCTTGATGATCGCGTTCAAATGTTTCTCGGAAAGCTTGGAGCCCACCACGAGCGCGGCGACCTTCTGTTCCTCGATCACCTTCCAATTGATGAAATCCTCGATATCGGGGTGATCGACGTCGACAATCACCATCTTGGCGGCCCTGCGGGTCGTTCCGCCCGACTTGATCGCGCCCGCTGCGCGGTCGCCGATCTTCAAGAAACTCATCAGCCCCGACGATTTCCCGCCACCCGAGAGCGGCTCGTTCTCGCCGCGCAGACTGGAAAAATTCGTCCCGGTGCCGGAGCCGTATTTGAACAGACGCGCTTCGCGCGTCCACAGATCCATGATGCCGCCTTCATTCACCAGATCGTCGGAGACGCTTTGGATGAAACAGGCGTGAGGCTGCGGATGCTCATAGGCCGAGGCCGAGCGAACGAGCTGGCCGGTCCTGAAGTCCACGTAGTAATGACCCTGGCTCGGGCCGTCGATGCCATAGGCCCAATAGAGTCCGGTGTTGAACCATTGCGGCGAGTTGGGCGCGGCCTTCTGCGTGGCCAGCATGTGGCACATCTCGTCGTAGAAGGCGCGCGCATCCTCCTCCGCGTCGAAATAGCCGCCCTTCCAGCCCCAATAGGTCCAGGTGCCGGCCAGGCGATGGAACACCTGTTTGACGCTCTCTTCGTAGCCGAATCTCTTCTCGTCCTCGGGGAGGGCGGCCAGAGCATCCTCGTCCGGCACGTGACGCCACAGGAACGAAGGAACGGTGTTTTCCTCGACGCATTTCAACCGCACCGCGACGCCGGCGCGGCGGAAATATTTCTGCGCCATCACATCGCACGCAACCTGGCTCCATGCTTCCGGGACCTCGATGGCCTCTTGGCGAAACACGACCGATCCGTCCGGATTGCGGATCTCGCTGGTCGCGGCGCGGAAAGGAATGCCCTCATAGGGCGATTTGCCTTCGGTCGTGAAAAAACGCCTGATACGCATGCATTCCCCCTTAAGCCCGAGTTCGACTCCCCCCTCCGACGAACAAAAGAAGACCTCTGCGGAAGCGTGGGTTTGTCCACGTCTTCCGGCGAGCGGCTTCGCCTCGTCGTCTGAGCCTTCACTGCGAACCGCAGCGAAGGATGACAAAGGTATGACGCGTTTCTGCCCATTGCAAGCATATTGTGGGTGGTGATGTGTACAACCCCTATATCTTGTTCTGGATAAAAAATTGAGTGTGATTCAGACCCTTAGCTCTAACTGTTGAGCTTCTGTGGAAGAAACGGTGGAGAAAAATTTTCGAGGGGCGGGCGCTCGTATTGATGTTCACTTGACCATGTTGATCAACGTATCCGTAACCAAGGCCGGGCGATGCTCATCTATGGCCCCAGATGACGTATTTGCGCCAGGCGATGCCCTACACAAGCTTGAGATTCTTTGTGTAGACGACGATTCGCAGCGGGGCGATGCCCTTCGAAAGCTGCTGCTGAATCTTGGCGCTGCCCGCGTCCAGGTCGTCGAATCGGCGAAAGAGGCGGTCAGGGCCGCGCTCAGCACGCCATGCCATCTTGTCATCGCCGAGTATCGCTTGACCCCGACGGATGGAATCCAGTTCGTCCGCGATATTCGTGCGGTCGGAAATTATCCCCGCGCCCTTATGCCGGTGCTTATCGTCAGCGACCCGGTAAAATCGGAGGTCATCGGGGCAGCTTTTGAAGCGGGTGCGAACCATTTCATGATCCGGCCGCTGCACGCCTCCAAGCTGTATGAACGGATTGTCTGGGCCCTCGCAGATTCACGCCCCTTTGTCGTGAAGGACGGCCGGTACGTCATCAAGCTCGTGAGGCCAAAGGCTCCTGCCGCAATGGCGGCCCCTGCTGCCGCCACGAAATAGACACGCTGCCTGCCTAGGAACCTGCTCACACCTTCGCCTATAGTCCGGCGCCGATTCGAAAGGGTTCCTATGGGTTTGTTTCGCCAGCTCTTCGTGTGGTGGGAAAACGCCACGCCCGGCACCCTGCTCACCACAATGTTTTCCGGAACTCCCGTCGGCGCAGATGCGTTCGGCAATCGCTATTACCAGACCAAGGATGGGGTGCGGCGCTGGGTGATCTATTCGGGTACAGTGGAAGCCTCTCGTGTCCCGCCCGATTGGCATGGCTGGTTGCACTATACCTTCGAGAATCCCCCGACAGAGGAACCCTTGGTGCCCAAACCCTGGGAAGCGGAGCACATTCCAAACCTGACCGGGACTCCTGGTGCCTATCATCCCGAAGGAAGCCTCTGGAAGGACGGCAAGCGTCCGCCGGCCACGGGCGATTACGAGGCCTGGCGGCCAGGTTGAATTCCACCCGCCTCATCTTGATGAGCGCAGGATGGGGCCAAACATCGAAGTGAAACCGATGACCCAGAACTCGATCGTCGAAACTCTCATTGGCGCCGCGGTGATCGCGGTCGCCGCGCTGTTCCTCTTCTTCGCCTATTCCAGCACCGGCTCGGGCATGGTGTCGGGCTATGACGTTGTGGCCAAATTCAACCGGGCGGACGGCGTGAATATCGGCACCGACGTACGGCTTTCCGGCATTAAGGTCGGCACGGTTCAAAAACTCGCGCTGGATCCCAAGAGCTACAACGCCGTTCTGACGCTGGCGTTGGAGAATTATGTGAAGCTGCCGGACGATTCCTCGGTCCGCATCACCTCCGAAGGCCTGTTGGGCAACCAATATCTATCCATCGAGCCGGGCTCTTCGATGCAGGCCATCAAGCCGGGCGGAGAGATCGAAAATACGCAGGGCTCGATCGATCTTATCGGCCTCCTCGGCAAGGCCGTGTTCAGCACGGGCGGCGAGGGTGGCAATAAATGAAGATGCGGTTCGTGATGGGTGCGTTGGCGGGCGCGGCATTGTCGTCGGGCCAAGGCTTCGCGCAAACGCCGGCAAATAATGTTTCCCCTTCCGTGCGCGCGCTGACCATTGCCGATGCGATGCCCGATGCTCGCGGCGTACGACGCATGGTCGTGCTGCGCGGGTTGGATAAAGTCACCGGACGGGCCATCGACATCAACGCGCCCGCCAGCGTGCCGGTGAAATTTGGCACGCTCATCATGACGGCGCGATATTGCTACACGGTGCCGCCTGAGGAGCCGCCGGAAACCACGGCCTTCCTGCAAATCGACGAAGCCAAGAAGGGCGAGCCAGCGAAGCGGCTCTTCTCGGGCTGGATGTTCGCATCCACCCCGGCGCTCAACGCGCTCGAACATTCCGTTTACGATGTCTGGGTGATCACCTGCAAAACCGATGAGCCCGCACCCGTGGCGGCTGCAGCGCCCTCCGCCCGTGCCGCCAAACCGCCATCCGCCCCCGAATCGGCGCCGGCGAAATCGGCGGCTCCCGAATCCGGCGAGGCCGCCGACGGTCCCAAGGAATAGAAATCGCCCGTCCGGGTGAGCGCCTGCGACAGCAAGAATTGAAAGCGCTCCTCGGTGACGGTGACTGCGCCGAATTGCTCGAGATGCGGATTGGGGAACTGCGCATCGAGCAAAGAATAGCCGCCGGCTTTCAACCGCGCCGCCAAATGCACCAGCGCAACCTTGCTCGCATCCGTCATCCGCGAGAACTTGCTCTCGGCAAAAAACGCGGCGCCGAGCGATAGGCCGTAAAGTCCGCCGACCAGCCGTCCCCGATGCCAAGTTTCGACGCTGTGGGCATACCCCCGCCGGTGGAGAGTTTCGAATACGTGGATGATGGGATCGTTGATCCAGGTCTCGCGCCGGTCAGGCTGGGATTCGGCGCAGCCGCGTATGACCTGATCGAAGGCGCCGTCCACGGTGACGTGGTAACGGTCGGTGCGGACGGCGCGGGCAAGGCGGCGTGGCACATGGAATTTCTCCAGCGGAAGAATCCCGCGTTCGTGCGGCCGCACCCAAAGCACTTCTTCGGCGGTGCGGCTTTCGGCCATCGGAAATATGCCGAGCCGATAGGCGAGCAACAGCTCTTCGGGATTGATCGTTGTCACGCGAAAGATCGTACCCGCTTCTGCAGCGCGTCCAGACTCCAAGGTCCCGGCCCGACCGCCGCGATGTAAAGGAACACGAAGCAATAGAGCACCATCGCTTCTCCGCCATTGGCCATCGGATAGGGGCTGCGTGGCGCATGCATCCACCAATATCCGACCGCCAACTCACCGGAGAGCAGAAAGGCGGCCATACGCGTCATCAGTCCAACCGTCAGCAGAGTACCGGCGGTCGTTTCGAGTATCCCGGTAAAGAGCAGGAGAAATATCCCCAGCGCGCCGGGCGCCGGGACCGGAAAGCCGAGCAATTTCTGGGTGCCGTGCTCGATAAAGGTGATCCCGACCGCAATGCGCATCAAGCTCAGCAGTTGCGGCGACCAGCGTTGCAGCCCCTTGAACATGGATCACACTCCTCCCTAGTGTGCCGAATCCGAAATTCGCAAGCGCTTGGGCAATGCTCCGGGCGAATTTCGGATTCTAAGCCACACTAGCATTTTATAGAATCTAGTGTGGTTTTCGGATTTGAAGTTCCTAAACGCGAATGCCATCTAAATCTTAGGAACTTCAAATCCACCACACTGGGCGCCGATTATAAAGGAAGGCTTTGCCCTTCGCACACGCGATCCGCGTTAGGTTGCGGCGCCGTGGGAGCGGCGGGCAAGATAATGCTCCAGCCAGTGAATATTGTACTCGCCGTCCAGGATATCGGATTGCTTGATCAGCTCCTGGAAGAGGGGA
>DASQIQ010000286.1:0-5999 GCA_035631495.1 Micropepsaceae bacterium | reverse complement strand
TCCACGAAGATCAAGTCGCAGCGATTCTCATTCAGAATTTTCCACGCCTCCTCTCCGTTCGACGCCTCCAGCACCGTGGTCACGCCGAAAGCATGCAAGATCGCGCTCACCAGCGTGCGTATGTGCAAATTGTCGTCGACGACGAGGACTCTCAGCCGGTCGAAATTGTAGCTCATCCCCGCGATGATCCATGTCCGAAGCGAAGCCGTGCGTCACCTCGCGGCGAACGGCTCCCATCAAACTATCGTTTGGGAGTTAACTTTTCGTTGAGCAGGCTTCGCCTGTCCGGGCGGCTTAATAAAGAAATTGTTCCGCCAATATCCGTTCATCCAGACTGTGGCCGGCGTCGAACAGCATGGTCATTTCCCGGTTCCGGTCCTGCGCGATGTCGACGGAGGTGACGTCGCGGACCTCGAGATTGTCCGCGGTCGCGCTGACCGGGCGTTTCTCCGGCTCCAAAATGTCGAAGCGGATTTGCACCTGTTGGGGGAGCAGGGCGCCCCGCCAGCGCCGCGGCCGGAACGGACTTAACGGCGTCATCGCCAGGAGAGCAGAGTCGATGGGAAGAATGGGACCATGCGCGGAGAGATTGTAAGCGGTGCTGCCTGCTGGCGTTGAAACCAGGACGCCGTCACAGCTCAGCTCGTTGAGACGCACCTTGCCGTCAACCGAAACGCGCAGCTTCGCTGCCTGACGCGTTTCGCGAATGAGCGATACCTCGTTGAAGGCTAGCGCCTCCTTAAAGCCGCCCGGCGATTGCGCTTTCATGAGCAAGGGATGAACGCGGGCCGGCGCGGCGGCCGCCAGGCGCGCCATCAAGTCCCCTTCGGCAAATTCGTTCATCAAAAAGCCGACCGAGCCGAAGTTCATGCCATAGATGGGCACATTCCGGCCCAGAAACGCATGAAGCGTCTGGAGCATGAAGCCATCGCCGCCCAGCGCCACGATGACCGATGCATGTTCGGGACCGGCATCGCCGTAACGGCCGCGCAGTTTGTGCAGCATGGACTGCGCCTCGGACGCCTCGGAAGCGACGAAATGCAGTTGATCGGGCATGGGAACAATCAGCCGCCGGTCAGCGACATCTGCCGGGCGACGGCGGGCCTGTTGTGACGGCGGTCGATGATGAAATCATGTCCCTTGGGTTTGCGGCCGATGGCTTCGTCGATGGCGGCATCGATGACCGCGTCGTCGGACGAGGCACGCAAAGGTGCCCGCAGATCGGCGGAATCGTCCTGCCCCAAGCACATATAAAGCATGCCGGTGCAGGTGAGCCGCACACGGTTGCAGCTTTCGCAGAAATTGTGGCTCAGCGGCGTGATGAAACCAAGCCGTCCGCCGGTCTCGCGCACGCGAACGTAACGCGCCGGTCCCCCGGTGCGATCGTCGAGCGAGTCCATGGTGAAGTGTTTCGCCAATTGTGCCTTTACCAGCGACAAGGGCAGATATTGCTCCGTGCGGTCGGCATCGACATCGCCCATCGGCATGGTCTCGATGAGAGTCATATCCATGCCGCGGCCATGGGCCCAGGATATGAGCTCGGGGATTTCCTCGTCATTGACGCCGCGCAGCGCGACGATATTGATCTTGATCTTGAGGCCCGCTTTTTGAGCCGCATCAATGCCCGCGATGACCTTGGAGAGCTCACCCCAGCGCGTGATCCGGCGGAATTTTTCCGCATCCAACGTGTCGACGGAAACATTGACCCGCTTGACGCCGCAGTCGGCCAACTCGGGCGCAAAGCGCGCGAGCTGACTGCCATTCGTTGTCAGCGTCAGTTCCTTCAAGCTACCCGTTTGGAGGTGACGCCCGATGGAGCGGAACAGCTTCATGACGTCGCGCCGCACCAGGGGCTCGCCCCCGGTCAGTCTCAGCTTGTTCACGCCCTTGCGGATGAAAGCGCCGCAAAGCCGGTCGAGTTCCTCCAAGGACAGGACATCGGCCTTGGGAAGGAACGTCATATGCTCGGGCATGCAGTACACGCAGCGAAAATCGCAGCGGTCGGTGACGGAGACGCGGAGATAGCTGACGGTGCGGCCGAAGGGATCAATCATCCCTTACATGTAGCAAGCCCGGACCGATATTTCCAATTCAGGCTGCTTGGGCCCTAAGTCTATCCAAAGCCTCAGCTTTTGGGACTTCGTTGAAGACCGTCCAGATCTGCTTGAGGTCCGAATCGGAAAGCTGGGCCGTCAACTGCCGGTGGTGACGGGAAAGCTGGAACACCGTCATGAAGACGGAACGGTCGATGCCCGCCGCCCGGCAGGCCAGCGCCACCGTCGTGGGAGAGCCCCCGTAAAGGGCTTTTCGCATGACCTCGATATCCATGCTCAGGAGCGTGGCGAAAGCGTGCTCGAAAAGCTCCATCTGGCCCTGATTGAGCACCCGGATAAGAAACGAGGAGCGCAATTGGCCCGAAGCAAACAGCTTGGACACCAGTTTTATGGCGTTTGCCTCCGGCACCGGAGGTTCTTGGTTCCGATGGGCGTCCCTTATCTGCTCGACGGCCTGCGAAACTTGCCCTGAGACCTCGGGATAGCGCTGCGCGAGCGCCGTCTTCAATGCGCCGGAAACCCAGGCATGGAGCTTCTGGGCTACCTCCGGCGGCAGATCGGGCCGTTGCGTCAGCGGTTCCTGAAGCCGGGACAAACGCCGTGCGCGTTCGCTGAGCAGTTCAAAGGTCTCGGCGGCAATCTTCGCCGTGACATTGCGCAGAAGCGCGATAATAGCTGCTTCGCATTCGCTGCGTGCCAGAGCGGCGCTGACGGTCACGCCGATGGAGGGGCGCTCGGCAATGCTGATCTGATGAGGCTCGGAACCTTTCTCGATCACGCGGATCAGGTCCTCGTCCGAAAGGATCGGACTGCGCGCCAGGATAGGACGCGCCACCTCGATTCTATCGTCGGCCAGCAGCAAGACGAGTTCGTGCGGGGCGCTTTCATCGCCGGCCAGCTTTTCGGCGACGCCAATGCGGATCGACATCTCCACGTCTTTGGAGACGCGCTTGAGGATATCGGCAGCCAGATCGCGTTCCTGCTTGCTGAACGCGCCCTTTTGATGTTCGAAAAGGGTGGAGACGGCGAGATAGATTTCGTCATAGCGGCTGCTCTGTGCGGACAACGAATCCGCAACCCGCATCAACTCGGCGCCCCCGCTTAGTCCCTGTCCCACAGAATTTCGCCTAGTTCGAGCTTTCTCGCCTTATTCCCATTCGCCTGCACACTATCCAATCGTCGTTAAGATGATATTAAGCGGGCGCGACAAGCTCGATTCGAAATTTCACCAACGTAAATTCAAAATCCGGGAAGAAAAGTCATGAAATTCGGCATCGGACAGCCGGTAAGGCGACGCGAGGATGTCCGCTTTGTGACCGGGCGGGGGTGTTATCTCGACGATATCCGGATCGATGACGCCGCCTTCGCCCATTTCGTCCGCAGTCCCCACGCCCATGCAGTCATTCGCGGCATCGATGCGGCGGCCGCCCGCGGTTCTGCCGGTGTCATCGGAGTCCTCACCGCCGCCGACCTCCCCGCCACGGGGTTCGTGCCCGTACGCGGTGCGTTCAAGAACCGCGATGGTTCTGCCATGCGCCAATCACCCAAGATGCTGCTTCCGGCAGACAAGGTGCGCTTTGCCGGCGAGGCGGTGGCGATGGTGGTGGCCGAAACACCCGCGCTCGCCAAGGATGCGGCGGAACTCGTCAGCGTGGACTATGAGCCCCTGCGGGCAGCGGGCACGCTCGAGACCGCACCCGATGCTCCGCCCGTCTGGGACGATGCGCCGGGAAATCTCGTGTTCGACTGGGCCGATGGAGACGAATCGGCCTGTGCCGCTGCCTTCGCCGCTGCCGCACGTACCGTATCGGTGGAGCTGATCCAGAATCGTGTCGTGCCCAATCCGATGGAGCCGCGCGGCGGCATCGGAGTCTATGATCCGGCGTCGGACCGCTACACGCTATACACCTCGACCCAGGGCTCGAGCGGCATTCGCGATAAGCTCGCAGGGCCGGTGTTGAAAATTCCACCCGAGACATTGCGCGTGATCACGCCCGATGTGGGCGGCGGCTTTGGTCTGAAGAACTCGGTCGCGGTCGAGCTTGCGCTCCTGCTCATCGCCGCCAAGGCGTTCCATCGGCCGGTGAAATGGGTGGGAGAGCGCATGGAAGCCTTTCTTGCCGACGGGCACGCCCGCGACGTGAAGATGACGGGGGAGCTTGCGCTGGACGCGGACGCACGCATCCTGGCGCTGCGCCTGACCAGCGCGGCGAATTTGGGCGCCTACATGACCCATGTCGGGCCGCATATCCCGACCATGGGCCTCAGGGTGATGGGCGGGGTCTATCGCGTGCCCATCGTCCATGCCCGGGTCAAGGGCTACTTCACCAACACCACGACGGTCACATCCTATCGCGGGGCAGGGCGGCCGGAAGGGATCTATGTCACCGAACGGCTGATGGATGCGGCGGCAAAAGCCTTCGGCATCGACGGCAAGGAGATCCGCCGGCGCAATCTGATCAAAAACCACGAGCTGCCCTATCGGAATTGGAAAGGACTCTCGATTGATTCCGGCGATTTTCTCGCCAATCTCGAAGAGGCAGCGAAGCGCGCCGATTGGGACGGCTTTCCCGCGCGCCGCCGTCAGTCGGAGGCACGCGGAAAACGCCGCGGCCGTGGCATCTCCTATTATTTCGAAGCATCCGGTGGACCGCCCGGACCCGAACCCGCCAAAATCCACTTCACCGAGAACGGCGCGGTCGAGGTCTATCTCGCCACGCAATCGAACGGGCAGGGACACGAGACCGTATTTCCGCAGATCGTGTCGGAGCGGCTCGGGGTGCCGTACGAATCGGTGATCGTCAGACAGGGCGATACAAATGACGAGCTTTCCGGCGGTGGCACCGTAGGTTCGCGCTCACTCCAGACGGCCGGCAATGCGATTGCCTTGACGGTAGAGAGCATCATCAAAAAGGGTAAGGTCGCGGCGGGTCAAGTGCTGCAAGCCGGCGCCGCCGAAGTCGCGTTCGATGTCGTCCAAGGCACCGGTCGATTCCTCGTCAGCGGGACGCCGCGATCGATTTCCGTAACCGAACTCGCCATCAAGCTGAAGCGCGAGCACCTCCCCGGTTTTGAGGACGGGCTCAACGACGCGGCCAGCTTTGAATCGCCGCCGACCTTTCCCAATGGCTGTCATATCTGCGAGGTGGAAATCGATCCCGATACGGGCGTCGTCGCAATCGCGCAATATGTGGTCGTCGACGATGTGGGAGTCGTGATCAATCCGTTGATCGTCGATGGCCAAATCCAAGGCGGCGTCGCGCAAGGCCTAGGCCAGGCGCTGATGGAACATTGCATCTATGATCCGGAGTCCGGCCAGTTGATGACGGCAACCTTTGTCGATTACGTCATGCCGCGCGCCGACGACGTGCCGCAGTTGGACATCTCCTATAACGAGATTCCGTGTAAGACGAATCCCTTGGGCGCGAAAGGCGCGGGCGAAGCGGGCACCATCGGCTCGCTCCCCGCGATCATCGGCGCCATCTCGGACGCACTGAACGTCACGCATATCGATATGCCCGCGACGCCGGAAAAGATCTGGCGCGCGGCGCGAGCCTCTTTCGGTTAATTGCAGCTGCTCCGGCCGCGTTTGCTTCGCGATCGCGATTTCTGCAGCCGGAGACGCACTTGCCTCTGCCGTCGAATTCCATGGTGCGCTGGCTGATTGCGAGATAGGCGGGCGCCTTGATCTGCTTCATGAGCGCCGCCGTCTGGGTGTTTGCCTTGAGCTTGCCGCCTTCCGTCGCGGCCTCGTTCACATGCGTGAAGATCACCGAGGCCGGCTTGAGCAGGTCATTGATGGCATACGCGCCGGACTGGAAGAGGCCCGGGTTCGGCCCGAGGTTGATCACGGCCAGCCTCGCTTTGTGGTAATCGCTGATGAGCGTCTTCATGTCGCCGAAGACGGCCGTATCGCTCGATAGGTAGACGACGAGCCCGTTGGTG
>DASQIQ010000285.1:0-2760 GCA_035631495.1 Micropepsaceae bacterium | reverse complement strand
GATACCGACGGGGCGGCAAACGGGGCCAACTGGCAGCAGATCGCGACGATCATCGGCGTCACGGGCTTGACGGACGAGGCGGCGCTAGTTGCGAGCGGCAATCTCATCGCCCACGCCTAGCGCCAAACGCCCGTATTTCCTTGGAATTCGGGGGCGGATTGGGATGGGGGATAGTCAAAACCCAGTGCCCAGTTTTGTCCTGAACGGCCCACCACGTTTGATCGTTTCAGCGACCCGGCATGGGGAACTCGCTATTTTCAATGTGCCGTCGTCGCCAGAGGCGGTATATTCTTCCAGTCCTGAATTGGGAGCCTCTTGCGATGAAGACCACTGTTGCGGCCGTCGCTTTCCTCGCCGCGTCCACATTTTCGTTTCAATGCCATGCTGCCTCCGAGACCGATGCCTGCTCACTCGTGACGGGGGCACAGGTCAGCGCAGCGGCCGGCTTTCAGGTTGGGGACGGCAAACATGTCACACCAACCTTCGTGAAGACGTGCAGCTGGACAGGAACAGCAGGCAGCGGTGTTCAGACCGTAACCCTGAATCTGCAGACGGGCGCCTTCTTTGACGGTGCCAAGAAGCAAGCCGCCGCAATGACCGCCGCAGGCGCAGCCGTGAAATCAGCCGGTCTGGGCGACGACAGCTTCTATTATGTTCTGGGAACGCAGGTGGATCTCTGGGTGAAGAAGGGCGGCAATGCGTGCAAAATCACGATCTATAAGCAGATTCCGGCCGAGCAGAAGCAAGCGATCGAGCTAAGTCTGGCGAAGCAGGTGCTGGCGAAACTCTGACCTCCATTGTCCGGCGTGCGATTGCTGTCCTTCGATGGGCCTTCATCGGCCGCTTGGGTAACAGAAGCAGGTAGCGGCCCTGCCGCATTCCTTGGCGCATTGAATTGGCTGCTCCTCCATGAAACTTCTCTACCAGTTCGCCGATCCGCCGCATCGCGAGCCCTTGGATGGGAGTACGATCGCAATGTCGGCACTCCAAGGCCAAACGGACTTCACAACACCCGGCGCCCGTATCAAACTCAAGCATCTGTGCCGTCTAATCAGAGGTGAATCGGGCCTAGGCTTTGCGGCGTGGATTTGAGGGAGGAACGTCATGAGCGCGAGCATGTTGAAAAAGCTTCTGAGCGCCGGCGCCATGGGCGCCGTCATCGGCGCCGCGGTGGTCGCGACCGCTGCACCCGAGTTCAATACCCGCGGCAATCGGTTCAAGCCGCTGACCTATGCCGAACTCACGTCCGAACAGCGCGCTTTCGCCGACAAGGAAATCGCCAAAGGGCGCAAGCCCGAGACGGGCCCCTTCAACATCAATCTGCGGAGCCCCGAAATGGCTGAACTGGCGCAGCCCTACAGCGACTATTTGCGCTTCAAGTCGCCGACGCAGCGCAAGTACAAGGAAATCGCCATCATGCTGACCTCGCGCCACTGGGGCGGGCAGTATGTGTGGTACTCGCACCGCCAGCAGGCGCTCGATGCCGGCCTGAGCCCGGCTTTCATCACCGCCATGGCGGCCGGCGAGCGTCCCGCCAAGATGTCGCCCGACGAGGCGACGGTCTATGACTTCTGCTCGCAGCTGCTCACGACGCGCCAGATAAGCGATAACAATTTCAAGTCGATGTCGAACCTCGTCGGCGAACGCGGCATTGTCGATCTTGTTGCCCTAATAGGACAGTACACGGGCCTCACCATGCTGTTCGTGGTTGACCGCTATCCGGTCCCGCCCGGCGCACCGGACGAAGTCAACAAGCCGATGTGAGAACAGCCGTCGGCTGGGCCCGCGCCGTCGCGGGATCGCTTGCATCAACCGGTGCTCGCGGATTTCGTGGGTTGGCGCGGGCGACTGACCTACTGGGCTAACGCTTCGGCGATGATCGCCTTGCCGCGCTGCGTCTGCAGATACGAGTCGGTAAAGCGCAAAACCTGAAAACCGCCGGCATCACCGACGATCCAGAGATTCAACTCGGGCCCTTTCCCGTTCGCGGCAGGAACTTTGACAAAGCGCGTCAAACCGGCTTGCTTTTCGACGGTTCGATCCACGCCCGGTGACCAGCTGCCGGATCCGGGAAGAAAGGCCGTTCGCGGAGCCGGCCCCTTCCAGTACGCGATCTCTGCAGGATGGAGGGGATCGCGAATGTCGTAAACGCGGGTGCCTGTGCCTCTTGATCCGCAAGCGGCCATCGTCGGATTTATCGGACGATCTAGAGCGCATCTTTCCGTGGAATAGTCGAGCGGTCCGCCGCCGGCCTCCGGCGCCTCAGCAAGGAATTTCGTGCAGTTCTTGGGGTCATGCACCTCGAGCATGATCTTGGAGACGATTCTAGGGTTCGTCTCGTCGGTTATGTCGATGACATTCGAATACCCGTATGGCGACGCTCCCCGGGCACATGCCGCCGCCAGACGGCCGACGCCTGCTTGCCCGCCGGACTCGTCGGTACTGATCAGGTACGAGCGCCCGTGCGAGAAGAAGGGGAGTATCTGTTCTTCTTGCCCTTGATCATCCCAGAAGAGCTTGCTGATGATTCGGATTTGCGGATTGGGGCGACGGGACTGAATGTCGCTCACGTCCAGGATCACCAGGCCGTCCGGCCCGAACGAAGAATCGCTCCGCGGCGCGCCGAAGTTGCCGGGCTGCCCGGCGTACAAACGTGTGCCGTCGCTGTTGGTGTTGACGTCGTGGGGCCGGCCATCACCGGTGAACGTCCAGTTGAGGAGCCACTTGGCATTGTACGGGTCGGTCACGTCGATGATCGGC
>DASQIQ010000284.1:0-13755 GCA_035631495.1 Micropepsaceae bacterium | reverse complement strand
CGACGCGGTGATCTATGATCCCGTGCGCAAGCTCGCCTTTATTCCCTGCGGCCAGGATGGCGTGCTGGAGGTCATATCGCTCGCGGATCTGGCGCATATCGCGGTGGTCCAGCATGTCCCCACGCAAGCGGGATCGCGAACGGGCACGCTCGATCCGCAAACCGGCCGCCTTTACCTGATGGCCTCCAAGCCCGATCCCAATGCGCCCGCGGGCAGGGGCGCGCCTCGTCTTGCAGGGTCGTGGGAAGTGCTGGTGGTAGGACCTTAGCGGGGCAACACCCGCGTCTACATCCGCGGCAGATTGCCGAAGGGCATGCGCCCGTCCTGCACATGCATGCGTCCCAATTCCACGCAGGCATGGAGCGTTGGGAACACCTTCCCGGGGTTGAGCAGGCCCATTCCGTCGAAGGCGCATTTGAGCTTTTCCTGCTGCGCCAGATCGGCGTCCGAGAACATCTCGCCCATGAGCCCCTTCTTTTCGACGCCGACGCCATGCTCGCCGGTCAGCACGCCGCCCACGGCGACGCAGAGCTTCAGGATGTCGGCGCCGAACGCCTCAGCCCGTTCCAGCTCTCCCGTCCTCATGCAATCGAACACAATGAGGGGATGCAGATTGCCATCCCCGGCATGGAAGACATTGCAGCAGACGAGACCATATTCGTCCGACAGTGCTGAGATGCGATCCAGCACGTCGGGAAGCGCGCGGCGTGGGATGGTCCCGTCCATGCACAGCATATCGGGCTCCAGCCGGCCCATGGCGCCGAACGCGGCTTTGCGCCCGGACCAGATTCGGGCGCGCTCCGCTTCGCTGGCGCAGGCGCGCACCTCCGTCGCGCCAAGCCCCCGCGCGATTTTCTCGATGCGCCGCGCATCGTCTTCGACCTCTGCCGGCACGCCGTCGATCTCGGCAATCAATATGGCTTCCGCGTCCGGCGGATAGCCGGGGGCGCAGAACGCCTCCACGGTCGCGATGCAGCGCCGGTCCATGAATTCCAGAGCCGCGGGAATAATGCCGCCGGCGATGATCGCGGCCACCGTCTCGCCCGCCGCCCGCACGCTGTCGAAGGCGATCAGCAATGTGCGCGTGACCGGCGGGCGGGGCAGGATGCGCAACGTCGCTTCGGTCACCACGCCCAACATTCCTTCGGACCCGCAGACGACGCTCAGAAGATCCAGCCCGCAATCCCCGCCATGCTTGCCACCGAGCCGCAAACGTTCTCCGGTCATCAGCACGAGCTCAACGCCAAGCAGGTTCTGCGTCGTAAGCCCATATTTCAGGCAGTGGATGCCGCCCGAATTCTCCGCGACATTGCCGCCGATGGTACAGGCGATCTGGCTGGACGGGTCGGGCGCATAATAGAACCCCGCAGGCTGGACGGCTTTGGTGACGGAAGCGTTGGTGACGCCGGGCTGCACCACGACGCAGCGATTCTCGAAATCGATGTCCAGAATGCGGTTCATCCGGGAAAGTCCCAGCAGAATCCCGTCTGCCAAAGGAAGCGCGCCGCCCGACAGCGAGGTCCCGGCGCCGCGCGGCACGATGCGGATATTCTCGCGCGCCGCATAGGCGAGCACGGCCGCCACCTGATCCGGGTCGGCCGGCAGCACGCAAAGCAAGGGGCGCTGCCGGTAGGCGGTCAGCGCATCGCAGTCGAACGCCGTCAGCGTCGCCTCGTCTCCGATCACGCCGTCGGGCACGATGGCTCTCATCGCTGCAGCGATCTCCGCCCGGCGCGCCAGAGTGGCGGGATTGGGCGCGGGAAGTTCGATCATTCACGCTCTTTCAGGACGATGCCGGCTCGCATACCACCGATCTCACGCATTATGACCCGCAACGGATATTTGCAAAGCGCCTTCGGGAGATGGAGATCGGCCGTCTACCGCCGAAATAGGCGAGGGAAAGCCTCTCAGATGCGGGCAAGCTTTTCCGCGGCGCGCCTAAGATTGGTGATGAGCCGGGCGGACTCTGCGCCGTCTGGAATGGGAGTGCTGGCGGAGGAGGCCAAGGACAGCGCGTCGAGATGCAATCTTATGACATCGCGCATCAGAGCATCGTGAGGATCGCGGTCGACCAAAAGCGTTTCCAGCGAATCACAGATTCCACTCAGCGTGAGATAGCCCGCTGTTGCGCTGCTGCTGCGAAGGTCGTGCACCGCGGTGTAGAAAGCCTTCCAACTCGCGTTTCCCGGCGGTTCCACGAATAGCTCGCCGGCAAGGCTTTCGATGTGCGGAAGTTTCGCTCGAAAAAAGTCGAGATAACCCGCGCTCGCAAGCTTCGCCGCCGTGTCGCCGTGTTGGATCAGGGTTTCAATGGGGACCGCCTGCGGACCCTGGGTCTTTTCGTAGAGCGATTTGCGCTGGCGGTTACGCGGAGTGTCAGTCAAGGTAATGGACCGGTTTATCGGCTGCGATGAGCTTGACAAGATGACTCATCAGGCTCTTGGCCGTGACGGGTTTTGCTATGTAACTATCGGCGCCATCGGCAATTGCCACGGCAACGCGGTCCACCCTGCATTCTCCCGTCAGCATGATAATGGGAGTTTTGGGATCGACGGGCGTTTGGCCTTGCCTGACCGCGCGGAGAAGGGACAGCCCGTCCACCGGCGCCATAAGCCAGTCGCAAAAGATCACATCGGGTTGCAGCTTTGCCAAATGAGAAAGGGCTTCCGCGACGCCCTCCGCTTGTACAACTCTGCCCACCCGGAAGCTGCGCAAGATGTCGCCAAGCAGTTTGCGGATAAAGGCGTTGTCGTCGACCAATAGCACCGTAAGTTTGGAAAAATCGGCCTTCTCGATCATCATAATTTGCAGCCCTCCCGGGGCTACAAGATAGATCTCGCGATACGCGATTCGCACCTGCGAATCGCAATTGTATCAACTCTGGCGGGAAATAGTGCGGCCCGGCGGCACAGTTTTATTGAGGTTTGACCCCGTGCTGTCGTGTCTGGCTGCGCAACGATAGTTCACTCCGGGGATATCGGCCGTTCCCTTCGTGCCGGGGGCCCGGCATCCCATACGTCCGTATAACCCGACTATCCCTCTGCGCGCCTGCGTGCGGGCATGTTCTGGCGTAGGAATCCGGCGATTGCCCGTGGGACCGTTCATGCCCTTGCTCGTTCTTATGCTTTTCTGGGTCGTTCTCTCGCTCGTCACGGCGCCCATTATCGGCGCGCTGTTCGTGCCCAGACAGCGCAGCGAAGATCGCCCGCACGGCATAGACCCGCCGGCAGGCCTGAGAGAGCTGAGAGCCCGCGTCAAGGAGCCGACAAGGCCTGGTGGCGAGGAGGAGAAGACATAGACGTTGGATCCTCTCGAAACGTCGCGAGCGCGGCGCGAAAGATATCTGTGCGCCGCGGCTGAGGCTCGTGAAACCGCCGCGCAAGCCACCGACGACAGCATGCGTGAACGGTACCTCAAACTCGAAAACGTCTGGCTGACGCTCATCGCCCAGATCGAGTCTGGCGAAGATTGAGCGCTCGATCCACGCGTCTTGGCGGCTTCACATACTTCCGTATAGGCGGACTATCCCTCTGCGCGCGTGCCTCGCGCTGCGCACTCCATTAGGACCACACCCACAAACGAAGAGAGCACGCCGCCCGCATCATTTTCGCGTCGCGCGGTCTCTTCGCAGATGACTTCTTGGAGAGCGATTCACCAGCGATGTCCCATCATGAAACCCCAATGGACTTCTCGGTCCTGGTCGTTAGTGCCTATCCGGACCACCGCGTTTTTTTGGCCGAACTTCTCGCCAGCGAAGGTTTTCGGGTGAGCCAGGCCGAAAGCGCCGTGGAAGCGCTCGAAAAAATCAAAAACCGGAAATTCGACCTTATTGTTACCGGTATCCAGATGCATCACATGGACGGACTGGAGTTGCTGCGCATTGTCCGCGAGAGGACCCCGAATCTGCCTGTGATCGCCATCGGCGATGCCAACCCTGAAATGAATGTGGTATATTTGCGTTGTGCCGAACTGCTCGGCGTATTCCAGTCGCACAGCTTTCCGCCCGATCCAGATAGATTTCTCGATGATGTGCGCCGGGCCATTCGGCCAACGCGGGGTCAAACCTTAGGCTGCCGGTCGTGAATCAGGGTAAATACCGGGGGGAACCATGCGGCTCGTTTGTGATATTCTGGACGTGGACCACCGGCGGCCAGAGCGCCGTGGCCGGACCCACGCGCAGGAAATCGGCCGATGATCTCGCGGCGCTCTCGTTTCTTCCTCGCCCTCCTGTTCACCGCGTTGCCCCACCCATCTGTCGCGGCCCATCTGAAAATCATGGCGGAGGAAGCGGCGGAGCCTTTCTCCCGAGCGGATGGAACGGGCTACGCCAATGATGTCGTTAGGGCCGCGTTTCACGCAGCGGGGGTCGAGATTCAGTTCGACGTCGCGCCTTACGCCCGCTGCAAGAAGGACGTCGAGGACGGCAAAATTGCGGCCTGTTTCAGCATGTCCTGGTACATGGGGGTCGAAGACGCCGTCGCCTTCTCGGACCTTCCCGTCATACAGGTTTACGCGGATGTTTTTCTGAACCGCAATTCGCCGTCTCGCTTCGCTCGCATCGCCGATATCGGAAAAGGCGTGATGGTCGGTATCGTCAACCAGTACGAATATCCCGACGCAATATACGGGCTCCGGCGCCAAGGCGCGGTATTGCAACTTGCGCCCAACGACGGCGCCAATTTGCAGATGCTGGCCCGCGGCCGGCTCGACGCCGCAATCGTCATGACCAACGATCTTGTGCCGACGATGCAGAAAGCACTCGATTCCGGCGTCGGATCGCAAGTCGCTTACGCCTTCCGCGCCGGCGTCGAGAAAGGCTATGTCGGATTCAGCAAGAAGAATGCGGGGGGAGAATTGGCCCGCCAACAGTTCAATACCGGCTATAAGAAAATTATGGCGGACGGCACGGTAGAGACGATTCGACGCAAATGGACGACAAGAGCTGCGCCATGAGCGTTCATCCTCAGGCTCAATTTGGGCCGATCTTGTGACGATTGTCGAACGCATTCGCGGATCTCTGGCAGCGAAGATGCTTGTTGCCATCGCGGCGATTGGCATGGTTCTCGTTCTTCTGATCAGCGCGGTCGAAATCTGGGAAGAAGGTGGGGTGCTGATCGCTGCCGAGAAGCGCGACGCCCAGACAGCCGTCAGAGCCAACATCGACACCTTGGCTCTCGCCCTTTGGTCCTTCGATAAGCGCTCGCTGGATATCACCGCAAGGAGTCTGATTCAGGGCACGAGTATTGTGCGCGTCGAGGTGATCGAGGACGGCCAAACGCAGCTGAAGCTCGACCGTTCCACGGGTCCCGTCCAGACGGATTTTTCCTGGGAAGTTCCGTTGCTTCGACCCAATACGCAGCAAGCGATCGGTACTCTCAGGCTATGGGAAAATTACGACAATGCGCGCGACCAGATGAAGAGCCGCGCGGCCATGCTGGTGGTGACCGAAACGACCAAGGTCTTCGTCATATCCGTCCTGCTGTTCTTCGTCGTCCACCGCGCCTTCACGCGGCCGCTGTCTGAGCTTGCCCACAAAGTTCAGAGCTTGGGAGGACATAGCGGAAAGATCAGTATCAGTCGTCCTTATCATAAGGGCCATGACGAAATCGATGCGCTGGTCGACGCGATCGAAGCCAGCAATGCGACGCGTAAACGCCTTGAAGCCGAGCAGCGCGCCAGCCAGGCGCGCGAGGCTCATGCGGGGAAATTGCAGGCGCTTGGCCAGCTGGCCGGCGGCATCGCGCACGACTTCAACAACATTCTGGGAGCCATTTTGGGATTTGGGGGGCTTCTGGCTCAGGACGTACCTGCCGGCTCCATGCAGCAACGCTTCGCGCAACGCATTCTTCTGGCATGCGAGCGGGGCAAAGAGCTCGTCGAACAGATACTGGCTTTTGCGCGCGCCGAAGGTCCCGAACGGCGGATCGTCGATTTGCGCGCCGTCATGCGCCAGAACGAAAGCCTGCTCACCGCATCACTGCCCAGATCGACGCGCCTCGATTTCATCCATGGCGCCGGCGACCTGCCCGTGTTCAGCAGCGAGGCGCGCCTTAGCCAATTGATCGCCAATCTCTGCATCAATGCGAGCGAGGCGTTCGAGGGCCGTTCCGGTGTGGTGACGGTGGAAGCCTCACCCGCAGCACCGGGCGAAGTTGCGGAGCTCATGACAAAAGACCTCGCGGCTGGCGAACGCTTTGACGGCAATGTCGACCCTTCCCTTGCATTCGCGCGATTGCGCGTCTCCGATACGGGGCCCGGCATCCCCCATGACATCCTCGACCGCATATTCGATCCGTTCTTCACCACCAAGGGCCGGCAGCGGGGAACCGGGCTCGGACTCGCGGTCGTCCATGGCGTGATCGAGAGTCATGGCGGGGCATGCCATGTGATGAGCCGGCCGGGCCAGGGGACGATGTTTTCGGCCTATCTGCCACTAGCGGGCAAACTGCCGGCCGTCAGGGCGGAATCGAGGTCCCAAAACCCAGATCTGCGCGGCCAGGAACGGATCCTCATTGTCGACGACGAACAGGACATCGTCGACATGCTCTCCATCGGCCTCGGCCGACTCGGCTATGAGACCGTCGGTGTCAACGATCCCATCGAAGCGGTTGCGGCATTCGAAGAAGATCCCACGGCCTGGGATGTGGTTGTGACCGATCAGGTGATGCCGGCAATGCGGGGTTTGGACCTCATACGCAAGCTCAAGTCGATTCGGCCGGACATCGGAACCGTGCTTTGCACGGGCTATAGCGACGGCGCAAATGAAGGCATCTCGCTGGCGGCGGGCGCCGATGCCTTCCTGCTCAAGCCCCTCGACGCGATGCGGATTGCATCCAGCATCAGGAAACTGAAGGACGGCCAAAAGGTGCCGTTGGGCTCGAATTTCGAACCCATCGCCTGATCTTCAAAGCGGCTGACTGCGATCCCCAAAAGGGCTATTGTCCGCAGATGGGATTGGGGCCAAGGGCACAGGGATGAAAATCCTCGTTGCCGACGATCATCCGCTTTACCGCGAAGCTGTGCGGGTGAAGATCGAGCGCCTGTTCGATGGGGTCGCGGTCTTCGAAGTGCCGTCACTGGAAGAGGCGTCTCAACTGGCTTCGGGCCCGGAAGCGCCGTTCGATCTTTTCTTGATCGATTTCAGCATGCCGGGCATGTCGCTCGCGGCACTTTCGCAACTGACGCGGTCTCATCCGAATGTTCCGATTGCGGTCATATCGGGGACGGCCGATGCGGGCGATGTCCGCGCAACGATCCAGGCCGGAGCGCGAGGCTTCATTCCCAAGACGGCAAGCGGCAAGCACTTCGCGCATGCGATTGAGCTCCTGCTCGCAGGCGGATCGAGTGTTCCCGCCGATCTTATGCTTGCCGTGGACGAACCGGAGAAGGGAGCCATCCAGGATGATGCGGCGGGCCGGCCGGATTGGCTGGCCATTCTGACGGCGCGGGAGCTGGATGTGCTCAAGGCTATAACGCGTGGCCTTTCCAACAAGGAAGTTGGACGCGAACTGGGTCTGGCCGAAGTGACGATCAAGCTGCATTTGCGCAGTATCTTTCGGAAAATGGGCGCGCGGAGCCGCTCGGACGCGGCCGTCATCGCGACCAAGGCGCATGTGGGCTGAGAGCGAAGTATCTCCAGCTCCGGGTTTGGCGGTGCCGCTTTTCGGCGGTAAAATGCCGGTCGTACCTCGCGCAAGAATGAGGCCGTGGGCGAAACATTGAGCGGAGCTGATCGAACATGAAGCGGCAGGAATTTCTTTTTTTGGCGACATTGGCGCTGGCTTGCACGACCCCTGTCATGGGACAGACCCAGGCGCCTTCGGCGGGCCCAGCGAGCTCCATCCCGGATTTCACCCGCTTCTGGCGTCACCAGTCGCTTCCCGGCTTCGAACCCTTGGCGTCGGGTCCGACCTCGCTGACCAACCGCTCGAGGCGCAACGGCGTGAGCAACTACAACGAGCTGGTCGGCGATTACACCAATCCGATCCTGAAACCCGAAGCCGCCGAAGTGGTGAAGAAGAAGGGCGAGCTTTCTATGGCTGGCGTGACCTATCCGAGCCCCGCCAACCAATGTTGGCCCGAACCGGTGCCGTTCATTTTCAAGACTTTCGGCATGATGATGCTGCAGCGGCCGCAAGAGGTCACGATCCTCTATGACGAGGGTCCCGACGTCCGCCACGTGCGCATGAACCAGTCTCATCCCGCGAAGCTGACGCCGTCCTGGTATGGCGATTCGGTGGGCCATTACGAAGGCGACACGCTGGTGATCGACACCGTAGGCACCAGGACCGACGGGCCGTTCGCCATGCTCGATCTGTACGGCACGCCCTACACCAAGGCGCTGCATGTGGTGGAACGCTACCGGCTGATCGATTACGAAGCCGCGCAAGATGGGTTGCAGCGGGACGCGAAGGAGAATCAACGCGTTCCTGGCGACCTCGACCCCAATTACAGGGGCAAGTTCCTGCAGGTGACATTCACCGTTGAGGATGAAGGCGTCTTCACCACGCCCTGGACCGCCACCATCACCTATCGGCCTGCTCGTGCTCCATGGGACGAACTCGTCTGCGCCGAAAACACCCATGAATATTATTACAACAAGGAGTCCGACGTCCCGACTGCGAGCAAGCCGGATTTCTGAAGCTTCGCGAAGTAGGGCGTGCAAGCACGGTCCGCCCCTCACGGAGCCCGATCGAAACCAATGCTCAAAGGCACTGCCGGTCGGGATAGCCAATGCAGGGCGACGGCTTGCGCGCGGGCGCGGGTCCGGCCGCGCCGCCGCCAGGCGTGTCTATTCCTTTGGCGTCTTTTGCCGGCGGGCAGGCTGTCCCGCTGCCGCCGGCAGGTGAGCCGGCGGCACACTCATTGGTATGCTGCCGCTCGCCGGGGGTAATGCTCTCTCCGTTTTTGTTGGTAATCCCCAATTGGCCCCGAGGGGCTGCAGCGCTGTTGGGAGTACCGGGCGCAGGGATAATTCCCGTTCCCGCACCGGCGTGAGGGATGGCGAGTTGTTCGCGGGCCAGGCACGCGTCCGCCAACCCGGCGAATGTGAAAGCCCAGATCGGAATGAGGATGGTCCCTCGAAAGCCGCGAATGAGTTTTTTCCTCTGCATCGCAAGGATCCGAAAGCCCTGCCACAATACGCCGAGTTCGAAGCATCGAACTGGACGCGCAATGATATCGGCGTCATGTTTTGGACGGTCGCCGGGGACATTTGCGAACGCCGGTGCCAGCGTGGCCAAAAGTGGACAATGCGGGGGGAGCGTGAAATGGAATTGCGGGACCAAAGGCCATTATAGGTCTTTGACTTGGCCGAGGGGTGGCAGCCGGGCACATGGACAAGATGATCAAGCGTGCAACCAAGCCCGCTCTTGCGGCGCTGTTCACCATTCAGCTCGTCATAGCGCTGGCCCTCTGCTCGCTCGACATTTTCCTCGGTCCGGGAATTGGCGATGGGATCGGGTATTCGATTGTTCTTGTTTTATGCTTGCGGAATCCCAAACGAGGCTACGCGCTAGGGTGGGCGATATTCACCACGCTTCTCGTCATCGCTGCCGGGATTGCTTTACCCGATGACAACGCCTTGCACCTCGATCTGATCAATCGTGCCCTCGAAATCGGCACGATCTGGGCAGTCTGGTTCCTCATCAGGGCGATTGGGCCCAATACAGCGGATTTCTGATGGAGACGGCCACCATATCCGTGTTCTTGGCGGCTTTGCTGTAAAGGCCTGGGCAGCAGGACCGAGCCGGTGCTCCCTGGCGTTGCCGGGGTCCTCAACTGTGCTAAATTGCCAGCGTTTTGGCGGGTTGGGCTGCCAAGAGCGAGGCATAGTTGGGTCGTCAAAGCTTTGTCCCGTTGCGACGCGCGGTGGCCATTCTGTGCATGGCGCTGGCTGTCATGTTGTCCGGACAGGCGTACATCTCGCTGATGGACCGCATCGATCACGCCCATCATCACCTGCATTTCGCCAATGCCCTGGCCGGTGATGTCCAATTCTGCGGGGGCGATCATGACCAGTGTGGGGCACACCACCACCACCATGATGGAGATAATGCGGCCGGCCATCATCATTCGAATGGACCAGCCGATCATCAACATGGCGATGCCGCCATTGTTTTCTTGGCCGCGCATAGCTTCGTGTTTGCGATTTGCCCGGTAGAGGCCGCGCGCTGCGAAACCGAACTGCCTGCGCTTGACAGCATAAGTCCACGCGGCCCGGACCACCCTCCCAAATACGACCTCGAAATTCAGGCGTGATCTCTCGCGCTCGGGCGTATGCCCGTGTGCTGTCGCGATTCTTTTCGAGGAAATCCATGGAAACCCATTTTTCCCGGGGCGCGCACGCGTGCGTGGCAATGGCGGCGCTCGCAATGGTCTTTGGAGCCGGCGTATCGGCGTCCAAGGCCGAACCGGCACCGCCTTATCTCATGCTGTTTCGTCAAGCCGAAAACGCCTCGCCACGGCTGGCAGAAAGCGCCGCGAACGTCAGAAGTGCGGAAGGGCAAGCCCTTCAGGCCGCCGTTCGTCCCAATCCATCCCTGGGTCTGGAAGTAGAGAACATCGGATCAAGCGGTCGTTTCAGCGGTTTGTCGAACACGCAGACGACATTGTCCGTCAACCAGCCGTTCGAACTGGGAGGAAAGCGTAGCGCGCGGATTGCGGCCGGCGAAGCGGGCGTCAGCGCCGCGGAAGCACGAAATCGTCAAGTTGCCGTCGATTTCGGCTACGATCTCGCGATCGCCTATGCCGCAGCCGAGGTCGCGCAGGCGCGCACCGGGCTCCTTGAAGATGCCCTCGTGGCGGCCCGGGAAGATTTGCGTGCGGCCCGCGCTCTGGTGAACGCCGGTAGGGAGGCCGATCTACGCGCGGTTCAAGCCCAAGCCGCCGTTGCGGCGGCGGAAGCCGATCTCGAATCGGCACGGGCCGGTGCGCTCAATGCCTTCGCACAATTGGCAAGCTTGGCGGGCGTCCCGCGGCCCTACACCAGTGTCGATGCCTCGCTGCTTCCGCGTGCAAACGATCTTCCACCTCCGCCCGCTGATCCGCCCCCCGTCACGCCCGCGGTCGCTTCGGCCCTGGCCGAACGCGAGGCTGCCGCCCGCCGGGTTACCGTCGAACGCACACGAGCCGTTCCCGACATCACAGCATTGTTGGGCATCCGCAGGTTGACGGGCGACAATGCCACCGTGTTTGTGGGCGGTGTGTCTGTGCCGTTGCCATTATTCGACAAGAACCGCGGCAATATCGCCGGGTCTATCGCACAATTGGATGCAGCTGAGGCACGATTGAGCTCGGCGCGGATCGACGCCGAGAACGGCTACCGGTCCGCGGCAGCGCAGGCAAGAGCGGCAGAGACGCGAGTGGCGGCCTCCGCCCAGTCCGAAACATCTGCGGACGAAGCTTATCGCCTCGCGCGCGTTGGTTACGATGCGGGACGCACGCCCCTGATAGAGCTTTTGACGACGCGGCGGAATTTAACGGCAGCCCAAGCTGCCAATTTGGAGGCGCGCCTTGCACGCATCACCGCCGAAGCGGCGCTCGCCCGGTTATTTGGACGAATTCCGTTTGGAGACAATCCATGAGCACAGGCACCTCCTATTGGCGTCCTCTCGCCGTAGTCGGGGGATTGTTATTGGCCGCCGGAGCGGGTTTCGTGGTTGCGCGAATGAACCCGCCCGCGGCGCCGCCTCCGGCTGCGACCGCCGCCGCGCCTAACGAACCCACCGAAGTGAAAGTGGACGCGTCCTATTTGGCGGTCGTCGGTATCGTCACCGAATCCGTCGCCCCGGGAAATTTGAGCGCGGATGTGCTCGCGCCAGGGACGATAACCGCCGCACCCAATGGCGAGGCGGTCGTCACCGCGCATGCGGCCGGTACGATCGTGAGCCTCGCCAAGCAATTGGGTGACGCCGTGAGAGTGGGCGAGACGCTTGCGATCGTCGAAAGCCGCGATGCTGCTTCCATGGCCGCTGATAGAACCGTCGCCGAATCCAAAGCCGCCCTTGCGCGTTCGGCGCTCGCGCGGGAACAGGAACTGTACAATCAGCGCGTCACGCCCCGGCAGGATTTGGAGCGCGCGCAAGCCGAGCTTGCCGTCGCGGACGCCGAGGTGCGCCGCGCGGGCGAAGCGGCAGCCGCTGCTCACGTCACGCCGGACGGTAGAATCGCCGTCACCAGTCCTTTGGCGGGAAAAATCACCGCATCCAGAGCGGCGCTCGGGAGTTTTGTGCAGCCCGAGACGGAACTCTTTCGCATCGCCGATCCGAGATTCATACAGATCGAAGCATCGGTAACGGCAATGGATGCCGGTCGCATCGGCGTCGGCGATCCGGCGAAGATTGCCACGCCTACCGGAGCGAAGCTTGTAGGAACCGTGCGCTCGGTTGCACCCATTGTGAACGAGCAAACCCGCGCCGCGACGGTGGTGCTGTCCCTTGTCGGCAATCATGAGGCCCTTTCACCCGGCGAGGTCGTACAAGCCGACATCACGCCGAAGAATGTTTTGCCGGCGGGCGTGGTGATCCCGGAAGACGCTGTGCAGAACATCGGCGGCCGCAACGTGGTGTTTGTGCGGACGCCGACGGGATTCAAAATTCAACCTGTCGTCGTGGGATCGCGCAGCGCAGGGCGCGTCTCGATTCCTTCCGGCTTGAACGCCGGTGAGACCATCGCCACGACCAATGCCTTTTTTCTCAAAGCAGAGATCGGCAAAGGCGCAGGAGAGGACGAATGATCGCGCGAATCCTCTCTCTCTCCATTCAGGCGCGCTGGTTTGTCGTTTTCCTGACGGCCATCGTCGCCGCCTATGGTACCTATGAACTGACAAGGCTGCCGCTGGACGCATTGCCCGACATCACCAACAAGCAGGTGATGGTCAATTTCGCGGTGCCTTCCTTCGGCCCCGAAGATGTCGAGAAGCGCGTCACTTTTCCGATCGAGACCGCGCTTGCGGGATTGGCCGGCGTGGAAAGCACGCGCTCCTTCTCACGGAACGGGTACGGCCAGGTGACGGCCAATTTCCGCGAAGACACCGATCTCTATTTCATGCGGCAACAGGTGGCGGAGCGGCTGGCTCAGGCCAAGCCAAATCTTCCGCCCGGAGTCGAGCCGTTGATGGGGCCGGTCTCCACCGGCCTCGGCGAGGTTTTCATGTACACGGTGGAATACGAAAATCCCGATGGACGCGGAGCCACCGTTCGCGATGGTGAAGCGGGATGGCAGACCGACGGTTCATATCTGACGATCGAAGGCGAACGCCTGACCGATGAGGTAGCGCAACTGGCTTATCTACGGACCGTGCAGGATTGGATTCTCAGGCCCCAGCTTCGCACGACGCCGGGTATCGCCGACATCGACTCGCTCGGCGGCTATGAAAAACAATATTTGGTCGAGCCCGATCCCACCAAACTTAACGCCTATGGCCTATCCTATTCCGATATCTCCAGAGCCTTGGAAGCGGCCAACCTTTCCGTCGGCGCAAATTTCATCCAGCGCGCGGGTGAAGCCTATCTCGTGCGCGCGGATGCCCGAATCCATTCCATGGACGAGATCGGCCGCGCCGTCGTCGCGACCCGCAATGGCATCCCGGTTGCCGTGAAAGATGTTGGAACCGTTCGGATCGGCGGTGGATTCCGCACAGGCGCAGCGAGCAAGAATGGGCGCGAATTGGTCATCGGCACAGCGCTGATGCTAACGGGCGCGAATAGCCGGACCGTGTCTACCGCGGTCCGCGACCGGTTTCTGGAAATCCGG
>DASQIQ010000283.1:0-7034 GCA_035631495.1 Micropepsaceae bacterium | reverse complement strand
ATGTCGCCGAGTATAAGCGCCGCCAGGCTGCGCCCGGTGTGAAGCTGTCGTCGCGAAATTTCGGCCGCGACCGGCGTTACCCGATCACCAATGCCTTCCGCGACGCGCGCTGACGAATAGAGTCACGCCGGCCAATAGTTGCTATGAGTGAATGTATGACGCTTCGGCTTTACAACACGCTCTCGCGGACCAAGGAGGAGTTCTCCCCCTTGGACCCGAAACATGTGCGCATGTATGTCTGCGGGCCGACGGTCTACGACTTCGCCCATATCGGCAATGCTCGCCCCGTCATCGTCTTCGACGTCTTGTTCCGCCTGCTGCGCCACCTCTATGGCGATGCGCATGTCACCTATGTTCGCAACATCACCGACGTCGAGGACAAGATCAACGCGCGCGCGGCCGAGGAGGGCATCTCTATCCGCGAACTGACCGAGCGCACGGCGAAACAATATCGCGAGGACGTGGCGGCGCTGGGTTGTCTTCCGCCTACGCATGAGCCACGCGCGACGGAGCATATCGCCGCGATGATCGCGATGAACCAACGGCTGATCGCGGCCGGTCATGCCTATGTGGCGGAAGGCCATGTGCTCTACGATGTCTCGTCCAAACCCGATTACGGCAAGCTGGCGCGCCGGTCGCTCGACGAGATGCTTGCGGGCGCGCGCGTGGAAGTGGCGCCGTATAAGAAGAACCCGATGGATTTCGTGCTGTGGAAGCCGTCGACGCCGGAACAGCCCGGCTGGGATTCGCCCTGGGGCCACGGCCGGCCCGGCTGGCATATCGAATGCTCGGCGATGAGCGAGGCACTGCTGGGCGAAACCTTCGACATTCATGGCGGCGGCATCGATCTGGTGTTTCCCCACCACGAAAACGAGATCGCCCAGAGTGAAGGCGCCCATCACGGCCATCCGCTCGCGAAGATCTGGATGCACAATGGCTTCCTTCAGGTCGAAGGCGAGAAGATGTCCAAGAGCCTGGGGAATTTCTTCACCATCCGCGATCTTCTCAATGATTGGCCCGGCGAGGTGCTTCGCTTCAACATGCTGCGGACCCATTACCGGCAGCCGATGGATTGGACCGTCCAAGGATTGAAGGAAAGCTGGACCATTCTGGAACGTTGGTACGGCGTGGCCGAGCCCATCGCGACGCCGCGCATCGGCGATGGCTTTCTTGCCGCGCTGCTCGATGATCTGAACACGCCCCAGGCGCTCGCGGAGCTGCACAAAGCTGACGATATGGAGCTCGCCGGCGGGCTCGGGCTTCTTGGTTTTTCGGCTGTCCAAGAGCGCATCGCTGCCAAGCCTCCCGCCGATACGGAAGGGATCGCCCGCGCTATTGCGGCCCGGAACGCGGCTCGGAAGGCGAAGAACTTCAAAGAATCCGATCGCATTCGCGACGAGCTTCTCGCAAAGGGTATTGTATTGAAGGATGGACCCGACGGCACGACCTGGGATGTAAAACGATGACCCGCGAACGCGTTTATCTCTTCGACACCACGCTGCGCGACGGCGCGCAGACCCAGGGCGTCGACTTCTCCGTCGAAGACAAACGTACGATCACGCTGGCCCTGGATCAGCTTGGCATCGATTACATCGAGGGCGGCTGGCCCGGCGCCAATCCGACCGACAGCGCCTTTTTCGCCGACCCGCCGTCGCTGCGCCACGCGCGCTTCACCGCCTTCGGCATGACCAAGCGTTCCGGGCGCAGCGCCTCCAACGATCCGGGCCTGGCGGCGCTGATTTCCACCACAGCACCCGCGCTGTGCCTGGTGGGCAAGAGCTGGGATTTCCAGGTCGATGTCGCGCTGGAAATCCCCCGCGGCGAAAATCTGGACAACATCGCCGAATCCATCGCCGAGGCGGTGGCGCGCAAACGCGAAGCAATTTTCGATGCCGAGCATTTCTTCGATGGCTACAGGGCGAACCGCGATTACGCGCTTGCCGCTCTGAAAGCCGCCTTCGATGCCGGTGCGAAATGGCTCGTGCTCTGCGACACCAATGGCGGGACGCTTCCGGAAGATGCTTATCGCATTGTCTCGGACGTCAAAGCCGCGCTGCCGAAAGCCAATCTCGGCATTCACGCGCATAACGACACCGAGCAGGCGGTTGCCGTGAGCCTGTCCGCTCTGCGAGCGGGCGTGCGCCAGATCCAGGGCACCTTGAACGGGCTGGGCGAACGCTGCGGCAATGCCAATCTGTGCTCGATCATCGCGACGCTGATGTTGAAGGAGCCTTACGCCTCGCAATTTGAGACCGGCATTACGCCCGAAGCGCTGACCAAGCTCACCTCCGTGTCGCGCCTGTTGGATGAAATTCTCAACCGCGCGCCGACCCGCCATGCCGCCTATGTCGGGCCGTCGGCCTTTGCGCACAAAGGCGGTCTGCATGTGTCGGCCGTGCTGAAGGATCCGCGCACCTATGAGCATGTGCCGCCAGAAGCGGTCGGCAATCAGCGCCATATTCTGGTTTCCGATCAGGCGGGGCGTTCCAACATTTCCGCGCGCCTCGCGCTTCTGGGCATCGAGGTCGCGGCATCGGACAAACGCATCACGCGCCTGTTGGAAGAGGTGAAGAGCCGCGAATTTTTGGGCTATGCCTATGACGGGGCGGAAGCCTCGTTCGAATTGCTGGCGCGCCGCGCGCTTGGCCAGGTGCCGACCTATTTCACCGTCGACAGCTTCCGCGTCATGGTCGAGCGCCGGCACAATGCCGTGGGCCAGCTCGTCACCGTTTCGGAAGCGGTCGTGCGGCTGAAAGTCGGGGGCGAAACCTTCCACAATATCGGCACCGGCAATGGCCCGGTGAATGCGCTCGATCAGGCGCTGCGCAAGGACCTCGGGCGCTATTCCGCCCATTTGCAGGATCTCAGACTCGTCGATTACAAGGTGCGCATCCTCACGGGCGGCACGGAAGCGGTCACGCGCGTCATGATCGAGAGCGCGGATTCCCACGGCAATCGCTGGTCGACAGTGGGAGTGTCGGAGAACATCGTCGACGCCTCATTCGAGGCGCTGTCCGATTCCATTTGCTACAAGCTTTATCGCGACGCCGCGCCGGCCTGATTCATTGTGCCGGCTGCTTGGCCCGTGCCGCCCGCTGCGCGACCAAAATCTTCATGGCGGCTTCGACTGTGGGTGCGACGTGAATCAGTTCTTTCACGCCTGCGCGGGCGAAGCCTTGCGCCACGAAATGATCGATCAGGGTCAAGAGGGGATCGAAATAATTCTTGATATTGACCAGCACAATCGGCTTCGCATGAAGCCGCAGCTGCGCGCCGGTGAAGGCTTCGGCGAATTCGTCCAGCGTGCCGAGCCCACCGGGCAGCACCGCGAAGGCATCGGCGGCCGCGAACATGCGCGACTTGCGCTCGTTCATGCTGTCGGTGACAACGATCTCGGACGCCACCTGCAGCGGCGGCTCGACATAGCGCAGGAAGCTCGGGATGATCCCGAGGATGTGGCCGCCCGCTTTGGAGACGGCAAGGGCCACTTCCCCCATCAGGCCAACCCCGCCGCCGCCGAAAACCAGATCAAAGCCCTCCTGGACCATGAGGGTGCCGAATCGGCGCGCCGCCTCGGAAAAGGCGGGATCGGCGCCATGGGAGGAACCGCAAAAGACGCAAATCGTGGGGCGGGCAGGGGACATTTCGGACGGGATTCTGTTCATAAACGAACCTTTACAGCCTTGAATGGCCGAAATTATGGCTGACAGGTCCTTTAAGAATTGATGCTAGGGACGAGGACCACTAAACAGAAACCACGTTGATTGTCCTGTGGTTCCGCGCCGGCAGCTTCGAAAAGAGCAAGAAATCATGTCGTCCTATGGTTATGGCGGGAGGTCCTTGAAGGAAGGCGGTTCCAGCAATCTGCCGCCCAGCATGAGGCCGCTGGTCGAACTGATGCCCTATTTGTGGCCACCCGGACGGCCGGACCTCAAGACCCGGGTGATCATATCCATCGTGCTCCTGGTGCTGGCCCCGATCGTCACGGTGATTTCGCCCTATCTGTTCGGCCTGGCCGTGGACAGGCTTCAGGGCAGGCCCGAGGACATCGCCATCGCCGCGCCGATCGCCCTGATCGCGAGCTATGGCATTTCGCGCATCCTGATGCAGGGCATCGCGCAATTGCGCGACGGCGTCTTCGCCAAGGTCTGCTACCACGCGCTGCGCCTGATCGCGGTGGAAACCTTCCATCATGTCCACGCGCTGTCCTTGCGTTTTCATATCGAGCGCCGTACCGGCGGGCTGTCGCGCATCATCGATCGCGGCACCAAAGCCATCGATCGCTTGCTGACGCTGGCGATCTTCAACATCTTCCCGACCATTCTGCAGCTCATCTTCATCGTCGCGCTGATGCTCTGGCGATTGAACGTCTGGTTTGTGGTCGCCACCGCGATCATGATCATCGCCTATATGCAGTTCACTTTTGCGGTCACCCGCTGGCGCATCCATATCCGCCGCGCCATGAATGAATCGGACAACGAAGCCAACACCAAAGCGGTCGACAGCCTGCTCAATTACGAGACCGTGAAATATTTCAACGCCGAAGCCCATGAGGAAGCGCGTTTCGACTCGGCGATGGAAAAATACGCTCAGGCCTCCATCGTAACGCAAACCACCCTTTCGGTTCTCAACACCGGCCAGGGACTCATCGCTTCCCTCGGGCTGGTCGCCGTGATGATCCTGGCCGCGCTCGGGGTGAAGGACGGCAGCCTGACGGTGGGCGATCTGGTGATGGCCAATGCGCTGCTGATTCAGCTCTTTATCCCGCTCAACCTTCTTGGCACCGTCTATCGAGACATTTCCCAGGGCCTCATCGATATGGAGATGATGTTCGGGCTATTGCGCCGGCCCCAGGAGGTGAAGGACAAACCGGGCGCGCCGCCGCTTGCTGTCTCGAATGGCGAAATCCGCTTCGAAAACGTCGTCTTCTCCTACGAGCACGACCGCACGATCCTGAAGGGCGTGAGCTTTCGCGTGCCCGCGGGCAAAACCGTCGCCGTGGTCGGCCCCACGGGCGCGGGCAAATCCACCATCTCGCGCATCCTTTATCGTTTCTACGATATCCAATCGGGGCGCGTGACCATCGATGGTCAGGACATCCGCGACGTGACTCAAGCATCGCTGCGCGCCGCCATCGGCATCGTCCCGCAGGACACGGTGCTTTTCAACGACACCATCCGCTACAACATTGGCTATGGCCGTTTCGGCGCAAGCGAAGCAGAAATTCTCGAAGCCGCGCGCCGGGCGCAGATCGATCCCATCATCCGCGAGCTTCCCGCCGGTTACGAAAGCATGGTGGGAGAACGCGGCCTGAAGCTTTCGGGCGGCGAGAAGCAGCGCGTGGCGATCGCCCGCACGCTGTTGAAAAATCCGCCGATCCTCTTGCTCGACGAAGCCACCTCGGCACTGGACACCCATACCGAGCGCGAAATCCAATCGGCGCTGAAGCTGGTCTCGGCCAATCGCACCACGCTGGTGATCGCACACCGGCTTTCCACCATCATCGATGCCGATGAAATTTTGGTCCTGGACCATGGCCAGATCATCGAACGTGGACGTCATGGCGAATTGGTCACGCGCGGCGGTCCCTACGCGGCGATGTGGAACCGGCAGAAGGAAGCGGACGAAGTGCGCGAACGCCTTCAGGCCGTGGAAGGCGATCCGGAGGAGATGCGCGCCGAATCTATCGAATCGAAACGCCGCATCGTTTCGGGCGTTGCGGAATAATCTGATTGGAAGCGGTTCTACGTCAATTCGATGCGGTCGACTTCGACGCCCTTCATGCCCTGACGTGTCGAGAAGCGCACCCGCTGCTCGGGCATCAGCGTGGGGACGCCCGATCGCCTGAGCGCGCTGGCATGCACATAAACATCTGCGCCGCCCGACGCCGGAACCACGAATCCAAAGCCCTTTTGTTCATTGAAAAATTTGACGTGGCCATCGCCCATCGGGCCGGAGCTCTCGCGTGGTCCGCGTTGCGGCCTCGGTCCGCCGCCGCCGCCACCGCCAAATCCCCCACCGCCGAATCCTCCGCCGCGCGCGGGTTGCGACTCAGCTGTGGAGAGATCGACGCTGTGCACATTCGTCACCTGCATTCCGCGCTGGCCGTTCGCCACATCGCAAAACACCGTCGCCCCTTGCGGAAGTTCCGCGGACGGAAGACTCGCCAATGCGGAGGCGTGACAGAACGCATCCGAGCCATCTTCCAAGGTGACGAACCCGAAACCTTTAGTCGAATTAAACCATTTTACCGTTGCGCGCTGCGGGCCATAGCCGGAGCGGGAACTGGAGTGATCGAAATTAGCCATGACGTAAACCGCTGCGCCTTTATGTCGCGAACTTGCCCCACCGGAAGTTGGCGAACGAGAGGCATTTTGCTCCCGTTGCAGCCCATGCGGCAAGATGCTGCTCGTGTTTTGACGCCGGTTGCAGGCGCGACTCGGGGCCGATTCGCGTGATGGGAGAAGCGTCTGAGACACGCCGGCACGGTCGTCGGCGGGCGGAGCGCCGGGATTCCAGGCAAGCTGCGATAAGCGCTTGAAAAGCCAGGAAAAGGGTCAAAGACCGCCAGTCCGTCTCACAATGGGAATGGTGCGACGCCTCTTTTTTTCGGCTTCATGGGATGCTATATGACAGCTATCAAAATCGTGACCGGCGCAGAGCCTTGCGCCGAACGGTTTTGTAGTGGTGGCCACATGACGAGGAGACGCCAAATGAAGTTTAAAGCCCTTGGTCTCGCGGGAATCGCGATTGCCATGTACACGATCCCTGCATTTGCACATCATTCCTTCGCGATGTTCGATGCCGACAAGAAGATGACCCTTGAAGGGACCATCAAGGAATTCCAGTGGACGAACCCGCACAGCTGGATTCTGATGAACGTTGCGAACGCACAAGGCCAGCAAGAACAATGGGCGATTGAGCTCGGCGCACCAGGCGGTCTGGCGCGGCAGGGCTGGGTTCCCAAGACTCTGACCCCGGGCATGAAGGTCACGGCTGTGATCCATCCGCTCAAAGACGGCACGCATGGCGGC
>DASQIQ010000282.1:0-10270 GCA_035631495.1 Micropepsaceae bacterium | reverse complement strand
ATTGCCGCGATTGTTCCAAAGCAGTGGTTCGCGGGGGTCTTGCTTCAGCGCCGCATCATAGCTGGCAAGCGCTTCGGCGTAGCGTTCGAGCTCGAACAGCGCATTGCCGCGGTTCATCGTGAGCTCTGCCGATGCGGGCATCAGCGCCTGCGCCAGATCGTAACTTGCCAGCGCATCGGCGAAGCGGCCCATCTGGGAAAGGACGTTGCCGCGGTTGAGCATCGCCGGCGCGTAATCGGGCTTGAGCGCCAGGGCGCGATCGAAACAGGTCAGCGCTTCCTTCGATCGGTTCAAGGCCTGAAGCGCGCAGCCGCGGTTGTAAAGCGCATCAACCGATTTCGGATCCAGCTTGACGGCCTTCTCCATGATGCGTTCACTTTCCGCGAATTCGCCACGCTGGAAATGAAGGAAGCCAAGCATCTGCAGGGCGCCGACATGACGCGGATTTATCCGCAGCACGTCGTTATAGAGTCGGGCCGCCTCGGCGAAATTGCCCGCCTGGTGCAGCCGCCAGGCGTTCTGCAGGATGAGGTCGTTCATGGTGAAAATGATCGAAGCACAATTAGCCGTTGCGTGCGACAGCAAAGCTCGTGAGTGGTTCGCGCTTCTGATGCCGCGCCCACATGGTTTCGAACCCAAGTTCCAGGTGGCGGGTGAATCGCGCCGGATCGAATAGGGCCGAAGCCTCGCGGTTGCGCGCGAGCTGCCCCCTTATCTCGGCGAGCGCGTCGGGATTGCGCGCCAGGGACAACGCCATCGCTTCATACGCGGCTGGCGTATGCGCGATCAGGCCCCGCAGGCCCACGGCGCTTAAGGCGCTCGCAGCGGCTCGTCCGGCGAAGCTATTGCCCAATAGGGTCAGCAGCGGCACCCCGGCCCACAGCGCATCGCAGGCGGAGGTGTGGGCATTGTAGGGAAGCGTGTCCAGGAATAGATCGGCCAGCGAAAGCCGGGCAAGATGTTGGTCCGCGGCTTGTATGGGCGGCGCGAACACGATGCGCGCCGCCGACACCCCACGCAGCTGCGCCTCGCGGGCGAGGTTGCGCATGGCTGACGCGTTGTTCTGCGGCAGCCAGAGCACGCTATCCTCGATGGCGCTGAGCAGTCGCATCCAAATGTCGAAGATTGCTGCGGAGAACTTATAGCTGTTGTTGAAGGAGGCGAAGACGAACCCCTTGTCGGGCAGGCCGGCCTCGCGGCGGGAGGGCGGCGCCGCGATGGAACGCGCGGGGTCACTGGGCAAATAGCAATCGGGAAGATAGGCGATCTTTTCCGCGTAGAACGGCTGGTGCTCTTCCGGGATCACGGTCGGGTCGGCGACAATGTAGTCGATATAAGGCGCGCCCATGGTTCCGGGAAAGCCCAGATAATTCACCTGCAGCGGGGCAGGGCGATGGGCGAAAATGGCGCTGCGGCATTCCCCGGTGAACCCCATGAGATCCACGGCAATATCGACTTCCATTTGGCGCAAGGCTGCCGCGATATCCAAATCGCCTTGGCTACGCAGGTCGAGGAAGCGTTCGAATGCGGATTCGAGGCGCAAGCGCATCGGTGTCTTCTCGGCCGGACCGAAAGCGACGGCGATGGATTCGAAACGGCTGCGATCATGATGTTCAAACACAGGGGCCATCAGCGTGGCGACCGCGCTATTGTTGAAATCGGCGGAGATATAGGCGAGCCGGATGCGGTCGTGGCGGTAGGGTTCTCCGCCCCATAAAGGGGTGGGCGAAGGCGGGACCTCATGCGCGACCCAGAGTTGGGCGCAACGCAGCTGCTCGCTGGGCGAATCCGACAACGCCTTCAAATTGAAGGGCGAGACGACGCGCCTTCCCGCTTTCAGAGCCGCGCCGATTTTCGCTCTCTCTTCGTCCAGGAAACGCCAATCGCAGCATTGCAGCTTGGAATGGACGAGCACGCCGCGCGCATAAGGATAATCAGGCGCAATGGCGAGAAGCTTTTCGCAGTCGCGAATGGCTTCTTCATAATGTTTCAAAATCGACAGTGCGTTGCCGCGATTGTAGAGCAGATCGGGATTGTCCGGCTTGAGCGCGATGGCCTTGTCGTAAGCAGCCACAGCCTCTTCGCGGCGGGAAAGGCGCATCAATGTGCCGGCGCGATCTTCCCATGCGTCGGCGAAATCGGGCCGCAAGCCCAGCGCGCGATCGAAACTGGCAAGCGCTTCATCCAGCCGCGCGAGCTGCAGCAGGGCGGTTCCGCGATTGCGCCAGGCATCGGGATAATCGGGTCTGATGGCGAGAGCCTTGTCGTAGCTCGCAACCGCTTCGACATTGCGTTTCAGCGCCAGCAGCGCATTACCCCGGTTGTTCAGGGCCTGCACATGGCTTGGGCGCAGCGCCAACGCCCGATCATAGGCTGCGAGCGCGTCCTGATGGCGCTCCAGGCTGGAGAGCGCGGCCCCCCGCGCGGCGTGCGCATCGGGCATGTCCGGTTTGATCGCCAGCGCCTGGTCGAAGCGCGCGAGTGCCGCTGCCATGTCGCCGCGCTGGAAATGCAGCGAGCCGAGCAGGAACAACGCGTCAATTTGGCGAGGCTCGGCAACGAGGATCTCGCCATAGAGCCGCTCCGCTTCAGCAAGCCGGCCCGCACGATGGGAATCGAACGCCTTGCGGATCAGCGCATCATTCATGGCGAAGCTGTCGTCGCATCCACGGCAAAGCTCGCAGGGGAAGCGCCATTCTGATGGCGCCGCCACATCATGGAAAAGGCGGATTCCAGATTACGGGTGTAGCGCGCCGTATCGAAAAGCGGCTGCGTTGTGCGGTTGCGCGCGAGCTTTCCCTTGACCTCCGCCAACTGGATTGGATTTCGCGCGAGTTCCAAGGCGATCGCTTCATACGCCGCCCGTGTGCCGGCGATCAGCTCGGGCAACCCTATGGCCGAAAGCAGGCTGGTGCCGACGCGGCCGGCAAAGCTCGATCCGGTTAGGGTGACGACTGGGACTCCCGCCCACAACGCATCGCATGCCGTGGCGTGCGCATTGTAGGGCAGCGTGTCGAGAAACAGGTCCGCGAGCCGCAGCCGGGCCAGATGCTCATCAGGGGCGCGAACAAAGGGCGCGAACAGGATCCGTTCGCCGGAGACGCCTTGACCTTCCGCTTCGCGCCTGAGATTGCGAATGGCCGTAGGATTGGCTTGCGAAAGCCAAAGCACGCCGTTCTCGGTCCCAGCGAGCAACCGCATCCAGAGGGCGAACATCTCGGGTGTGATCTTGTAGAGATTGTTGAAGGTGCAGAACACGAAGCCGCTATCGGGCAGGCCCGCTTCGGCGCGCGAAGGGGTGCGCTCCGCAATCGGTCTCGTGGCGTCATTTGGCATGTAAGTATCTGGCAAATAAGCAATTTTTTCCTCGTAGTCGGCGTGATGCGATGGCGGGATGAGGATTCTGTCGGCCAGGATGTAGTCCATATAGGGCGCGCCCATCGTGCCGGGGTAGCCGAGATAATTCACCTGCAGGCCGGCGGGGCGGCGCGCGAAGATCGCCGTCAGTGCGTTCTCCGTGAAGCCCATCATATCGACCGCGATGTCGATCTCCATGTCGCGCAAGAGCTTGGCGATCTCTTCATCGCTTCGGTTGCGGACGTCGATGAAACGTTCGAATGCGCTTTGCAAGCGTTCGCGCATGCCCATACCATCGTCGGCGCCGAGCGATATCGCAATCGTCTCGAAGCGGCTGCGATCGTGATGTTCGAAAACTCCCGCGCTGAGCGTTGCGACCGGATGAAGGCGAAAATCGGCCGACACATAAGCGACGCGGATGCGGTCGTGATGGTAGCGCTCGCCGCGCCACAAGGGCTCCTCCGATGGGGGGCATTCATGGGACATCCAGATGCGCGAGGACTGCAGTAGAGCCTCGCCCGAGCCCGAGATGGCGACATTCTGGAGCGGACGCAGGACTCGGCGAGATGCTTTCAAACCGGATGCGATCATGGCTTTCTCGTCCTCCAGCCCGCGCCAGTCGCAGCACTGAAGCCTGGAGTGCAAGAGATTGCCCCGCGCATATTTGTATTGCGGATCGACCTTCAAGACCTGCTGGCAATCGAGGATTGTTTCCTCAAAGCGCCGCAGAGCCCAGAGCGACGTGCCTCGGTTGTACAGAATGTCGATGTCTCCGGGACGCAAGGCGAGCGCTTTGCTGTAGCTCGCGACGGCTTCCTCGTGGCGGCCCAATAACGCCAGCACGATACCGCGATGGATGAGTGCTTCGACGTAATCGGGATTGATCGACAGAGCCTTGTCGAAATCCGTAAGCGCATCCTGGTGGCGGCCGAGGGCGGTTAGGGCGGCGCCTTGATGATAGAGGGCTTCGGCGTTATCGGGATCGATTTCCAGCGCAAGACCGGCCGCGGCAAGTGCTTGCTCAGACTGCTGAAGGCCGAAGAACGCCATGGCACGGTTGTTGTGCACCATCGCGATGCCCGGTCTTTCCGCGGCGACCCTGTCGAAACACGCAAGGGCCTCACGGTGGCGCTTCAACGCGAGCAGCGTCACTCCCCGATTGTTGCGCGCTTCCGCGAAATCCGGCCTCATGGCGAGCGCATGGGCGAATGCGGCCAGCGCATCATTGTTCCGGCCTAAACCCTGCAATGCGCATCCACGATTGTAAAGAAGGTCGGGGGACTGCGAATTGATCTGAACCGCCGTGGCAAACAGGCGTTCGGCATCGGCGAACTTTCGGCTCGCGAGATAGATCAACGCCAGCTGGTAAAGAGCATCGAAATTCCTGGGATTTTCGCGAAGAACATCCGCATAAAGGCGCGCAGCCTCTGGGAGTTTTCCTGCCTGATGCAAGCGCCAGGCGTTTTGCAGCAACGCCTCGCTCATGGAAACGCGCGTGCTGGATCATCGCGCGACAATGAGATGGGCGGTTGGCCCTTTTGGGCCCGCTCCCACATCATCCCAAGGACCCCTTCGAGATTACGTGTGAACCGTGCCGTGTCGAACAGCGCACAGGAATCGCGGCCCTGCCGGAGCTTTTCCTTAAGCGCAGCGAGCGCCGCTGGATTGCGCGCCAGATCGAGCGCCAGGGATTCGTAGGCATCGAGGGTGTCCACAATCAAATCGGGTAATCCCGCCGCGCTCAACAGGCTTGCGGCGACGCGGGAAGCAAAACTTTCCCCGCGCATGGTGAGGACCGGTAAACCCGCCCAAAGCGCATCCAGCGCCGTGCTGTGCGCATTATAAGGGTATGTGTCGAGAAACAGGTCCGCAGAACGCAGGCGTGCGAGGTGATCTTCGTTTGAGGGCAAATGCGGGGCGAACACGATGCGGTCGGGCGAGACGCCCCGAGCGTCGGCCTCGCGCTGCAGATTGCGCATGGCAGTGGGATTGGCGTTCGGAAGCCACAGCACGCTTGTCTCGGCGGCACGCAGCAGGCGCATCCAAACCTCGAACATGGCGGCTGCGAATTTGTAGCTGTTGTTGAAGGAGGCGAAGACAAAACCCGTTTCGGGCAGGCCCAGCTCTATTCGCGCCGGAGTGGTTGCCGAGATCGCCCGCTTGAAATCATGTGGCATATAGCTGTCGGGAAGATAGGCGATCTTCTCGACATAATATCGCTGCTGCGCCTCGGGAATGACGGTCTTGTCGGCAAGGATGTAGTCCATGTGGGGGGCGCCCATGCTTCCCGCAAAGCCGAGATAATTCACCTGCACCGGCGCGGGCCGATGAGCAAATATTCCGGGGCGTCCGCTTGCCGTCAGCCCCGTCAGATCGACGGCGATATCGACTTCCAGCGCGCGCAGGAGAGAGGCCACTTCGGAATCGCTCTTTCCCCGCACATCGATAAAGCGGTCGAATGCGCGCTTCAGCCGGCTGCGCATGTCGCTGTCGTCGTCCGGGCCATAGGATATGGCAATCGTCTCGAAACGCGCTCGGTCATGATGTTCGAACACGCCTGCCATGAGAATGCCGACCGGATGAGTGCGCAAATCGGCGGAAAGATAGGCCACGCGAATGCGATCGTGACGGTAGATCTGGCCTCGCCATAATGGATCCCGCGGGGGAAACTTGTCCTGCATCAGGATCTCGGAACAACGCAATTTGTCCGCGTCGGAATCGCTAACCGTCAGGAGAACAAGCGGCGTCGCCACGCGTTTTCCCGCGCGTATGCCCTCGATCATTTCGGTCGTGCGCGCGGTGTCGCGCCAATCGCAGCAGGTCGATTGTGCGTAAACCAGCATTCCGAGGCCATACGGGTAATCGGGCCGCTGGCGCATCAAACGGTCCAATGCCGCGATCGCTTCGCCGTGACGCTTGAGTTCCACCAGTGCCGAGCCGCGGCCATAGAGAGCGTGGTCGGAAGACCCATTCAACTCGAGCGCGCGGCGGTAATTTTGCAGCGCCTCCTCATGACGCCGAAGCTGCATCAGGGCATCGCCACGGTTGGTGAAGGCATCCGCGTTGTTGGGTGAGGCAGCGACTGCGCGGCTGAAATCGGCGATGGCTTCCTCGTAACGGCTGAGCTGAGAAAGCGTGTTGCCGCGATTGTTGAGAATTTGGGGATCGTCAGGTGTCACGGTAAGCGCGCGGTCATAATATCCAACCGCCTCTTCCTGCCGTCCGAGTTTACCAAGCGCATTCGCGCGGCCATAAAGACCTGCGACGTCGTTGGGCGCCAGCGCAACGGTCCGGTCATAGGCCGCCAACGCATCTGCGTAACGGCCAAGCTCCATCAACGCGTTGCCGCGGTTGGTATGCGCGTCGATGTGATCGGATTTCAACGCCAACGCGCGATCATAGCTGGCAATCGCCTCGTCATAGCGCGTCAATGTCTGCAACGCGACGCCGCGGTTGTTCCAGGCCCTGATATTGTCCGGATTGATTAAGAGTGCGGCATCGTAAGCGGCGATGGCCTCTGCGCTCCGGCCCATGTCGCGCAGCGCGTTCGCCCGATTGTACTGCGCTGCCGCATTGCGCGGGTTGATGGCGATGGCGCGTTCCATGAGGGCGATCCCCGCCTCATGCCGGCCGCGCTGCGCCTCCAACACGCCGAGGAAATGCAGCGCATCGGGATGATCGGGGGCTTTGGCGAGGACCTCGCGATAGAGCAGCTCCGCATCCCCAAGCCGCCCCTGTTGATGCAAGCCGGAGGCCTGCCGCAGCTTGGTCATCAAATCGGAGCCCGGTGCATGAAAATGCGCGCGCAGCGGGGACGATTGTGGGGGCTTTGTGTTGTTCATTGCCGCCCCGTTTCCACATCGAAGCTCGCCGGCGGCAGTCCACGCTCGGCGCGTTCCCACATGATGCGATAGGCTTCTTCTATGTATCGCGTGAAGCGGGGCGTGTCGAACAATGCGAACCCGTTTCGGTTGCGGGCGAGTTTTGACTTGACGGCATCAAGACGCACGGGATCGCGCGCCAGCTCCAGGGCCAGAGTTTCATAATCCTGAAGCGATGTGGTGATCAGCTCCGGCAGCCCGATCGCATTCAAGAGGCTCGCTGCGACCCGTCCGGCAAACGTGCCGCCCAGACACGTAACCAGCGGCACGCCACACCAGAGCGCATCGCTTGCGGAGGTGTGCGCATTGTGCGGAAGCGTGTCCAGAAAGATATCCGCCAGCCTTTCTCTCGCCAAATGATCCGCCAACGGCATCATGGGAGCGAAGATGAGCCGCGCGGACGAGACCCCGCGTTTCTCGGCTTCGGCCATCAGATTGCGCCTGACCGCCGCGTTTCCCTCGAGCAGCCAAAGCACGCTTCCGTCGACGCCGGCGAGCAGGCGCATCCAGACGCCGAAGATGTCCGGCAAAATCTTATGATTGTTGTTGAAACAACAGAAGATCATTCCGGTCTGAGGCAGCGCGCATTCGGCACGGCTGAAGATTCTGCTGCTGACGGGCTTCCGGCGGTCGTTTGATTGATAGGTGTCGGGTAGACGGCACACATGTTCCGAATAATGGCTACGCTCGTCATCGGGGATCACATGCCGATCTGCGATGATGTAATCCATATAAGGCGCCCCCATGGTGCCCGGATAACCGAGATAATTGACCTGGACGGGGGCGGAGCGCGCGGCGAACACCGCCGTGCGGTCCAGGCCGAAATAGCCGTTGAGATTGACCAGAATGTCGATCTCCGCTTCGCGAATGAAACGCGCGAGCTCGAAATCGGATTGCGCCGTCATGTCGGCGAAAACATCGAACCCTTTCTCGAGCCGCTTGCGCATCGGGCTGCCGTCGCCCGCCCCGGTGGCGATTCCATAAATCGAGAACGCGGTCCTGTCGTGGCATTCAAAAAGATCGGCGGTGAGATAGGAGGTCGCCTGTTCGCGGAACTCACCGGACATATAGGCGATTCTGATTTTGTCGTGCCGATAGTTTTCACCGTTCCATAGGGCGGACGGATTTGGGGGATATCTGTCCGCCGCATAGATGCGCGCGCAACGCAGCTGATCCTCGGCCGATGACTTAACCGGCAAAAGCATGAAGGGTTCGACCGCGCGTTTTTCTTCGCACAGATGGGCAATGAGACTGGCCATTTCTTCCGACAGAGCCGTCCAATCGCAAATATGCATCTTGGCGTGAAGACGGTAGCCTTCGAGGTAATCGAGATTGGGGTCGAGCCGGAACGCCGCGTCATAGGCGAGAAAGGCCTTCTCATAATCGCCCGCGGCAAAACACGCGCTTCCCCGCGCCTTATGGGCGGCGGCAAATTCGGGCCTCAAAGCGAGCGAGCGTTCATAGGCCGCGAGCGCTTCGGCGTTCCGTCCCAATCGGATGAGCGCGTTGCCGCGGTTGTAATGCCTCTCGGCGTCCGCGGGGTTCAGCACGGCTGCACGGTCGTAATCCGTTAGCGCGCTGTCGAACCGCCGCATTCTTAGGAATGTGCCGCCGCGATTGTTGAGGGCGCCGATATTCTCGGGCTCTCGTTGAAGCACACGATCATAGGCGGCGAGCGCTTCCTCCAAGCGGCCGAGATCACGCAGCGTATTGCCTTTGTTGAACATGAGGGTCGTCGAATTGGGGTCCAAAGCAAGGCCGCGTTCATAGCTGGAAACAGCGTCCTGCAGCCGGTTCAGTTTCTGCAACGCGGCCCCGCGATTCATCAGGGCGCCCACATGATCGCTTCGAATGAGAAGCGCGGAATCATAGCTTGCCAGCGCCTCTTCGAAGCGCTTGAGATCGAGCAGGACATTGCCGCGATTGTAGAAGGCCCCGGCATTCGCCGGGTCGAACAGAATCGAGCGATCGATCAGTGCGGCAGCGTCAACGGGCCTGCCTGTTTGGGCCATCAGGACGCCCAGAAAATGCAGGGCATCGGCCTGATCAGGCGCCGCTTCCAACACTTGACGATAGAGGCGTTCGGCTTCATCGAGCCGTCCCAGCTGATGCAATGCCGTGGCGCGGCGAAGCGCCCCCAAAATCTCCGCCGGGGCGTGTTCGGCGCTCATGGCTCCTGCCCTTCGGGGAGCTCGTTCAGGTTCATCATGCCGCGGCGCCGCAAGCTCATCAGGGAAATGCCGGCCGCAATCAGGCAGATCGCGCCGCTCATCATGAACGCATTGGTCACTCCAATAAGATCGGAAACGTAGCCGAGCAGCAAAGCGCCGAGCGGCGGACTTCCCAACGCCCCCATGGCGTAGAACGCCATCACCCGCCCCAGCATCGCATCCTCACTGAGCGTCTGTACCTGCGTATTGCTGGATACCGCGATGCCGACATACGCAAAACCCGTTGGGATCACCAAGAGGATCGCAACAAACAGGGAGTGTGCATTGGCAAAGCCGATCACGCTCACACCCAGGATTACTGCCATGATCGTAGGCGTCAACGGCAGATGGCGCTCTGGCAGCTTGGAAACGAGGGCCGCGCCCGAAACGGCGCCGGCGCCGAAGGCACTGATGATGTAGCCGAGACTGTCCGCTCCCTGATGCAGGATGTCCTGCGCAAAGGCTGGCATCAGGGCAAGATAGGAGGTTCCGAAGCAGGAGCAGGTCGCCGACAGGAACAGCACCATGCGAAGGTGCGGATGGCGCGTGACATAGAAGAATCCCTGTTTCAGATCGTCCCAGGGTTTGCTCGTGGGCCGTTCGCCGCGCCGTTCCACCCGCATCAGGAACAGGCTCGTCAAAACCGCACCGGAAGAAATGGTGTTCAATAGGAAACACAGGCTTTCTCCGATGGCCGCCACAATCACTCCACCGATCGCCGGTCCAACGGTGCGCGCGAGGTTGAACATCATGGCATTGAAGGCAATCGCTTGACGCAGATCCTCACGTCCCACCATGTCCTCAGTGAAGGACTGGCGGGCC
>DASQIQ010000281.1:0-7308 GCA_035631495.1 Micropepsaceae bacterium | reverse complement strand
ATACCCGACGCCATTCTGAAGGAAATCCGCACCCTTCCCCCGGTGAAACAGGCGCGCGCTTTGGCATTCTGAGGTAGGTTTGCGTTTCGATTGGAAATGACTCATGGCCAATGTTGCGGTGATCGGCGCCCAATGGGGCGACGAAGGCAAAGGGAAGATCGTCGACTGGCTGTCGGCGCGCGCCGATGTCGTGGTGCGGTTCCAGGGCGGGCACAATGCCGGCCATACGCTGGTCATCGACGGCGTCACTTACAAATTGTCGCTGCTGCCCTCCGGTGTGGTGCGCCCGGGCAAGCTCGCCATCATCGGCAACGGCGTGGTCGTGGACCCCTGGGCGCTGGTCGCCGAAATCGAGCATTTGAAAACCCAGGGTGTTTCCATCAGTCCGCAAAATCTGATGCTGGCCGAGACCGCCGCCCTTATCCTGCCGGTTCATCGCGAGCTCGATCGCGCACGCGAAACCTCGAACTCCGGCACACGGATCGGCACCACGGGACGCGGCATCGGCCCCGCCTATGAAGACAAGGTCGGACGGCGCGCCATCCGCGTTGTCGATCTCAACGATCCTGCGGCGCTTGGAAAGAAGATCGAGCGTCTGCTGGCCCACCACAATGCGCTGCGCCGCGGCGCCGGTCTAACGGAAGTCGATGGTGTGGCGCTCGCGGCCGCGCTCACCGAAATCGCGCCGAAGGTGCTGCCTTACGCCGGACCGGTCTGGCGCAAGCTCGATGAGGTGCGCAAGCAGGGACGCCGCGTCCTGTTCGAAGGCGCTCAAGGCGCGCTTCTCGACGTCGATCACGGGACCTATCCCTATGTCACCTCATCGAACACGGTGGCCGGACAGGCGGCGGCAGGCTCGGGCTGCGGACCGCGCGATGTCGGCTTCGTGCTCGGCATCGCCAAGGCCTACACCACGCGGGTCGGCGAAGGTCCCTTCCCAACCGAGCTCAACGACGACATCGGCGAACGCATCGGCAAGACCGGCGCGGAATTCGGCACGGTGACGGGACGCAAGCGGCGCTGCGGCTGGTTCGACGCCGTGCTGGTCCGCCAGACCGTGATCACGGGCGGCATCGACGGCATCGCGCTCACCAAGCTCGATGTGCTCGACGGCTTCGAGGAAATCAAGCTGTGCGTCGGATACCGGCTCGGCAATCGCTCCCTCGATTATCTGCCGCCCGATGCCAACGACCAGGCGCGCATCACGCCGATCTACGAAACGTTGGAAGGGTGGAGCGGATCGACGCGTGGCGCACGCTCTTGGGCGGAGCTTCCGGCCACTGCCATCAAATATATAAGGCGAGTCGAGGAGTTGATCGGCGCGCCGGTCGCACTGCTCTCCACCAGCCCGGAACGCGACGATACGATATTGGTGCGCGATCCCTTCGTCTCCCGCTGAGAACGGAATTGGCGGTGCTCACGATCATGCGCAACAAACCGTTGCACCCTGACGCGCACCGCGTTTTCGCCAAGCGCCGACGGCAGCATGGAGGTAAGATCAGCTGACGACCGCGTGTTGTCGAAAGGATAGAGCGTGCAAAAAGACTCACTCACGACGCAAAACCTCTATCTCAGGAAACTGCTGGATCAAGCCGGCTTGGACGCGGACGCGCGCGACGTGGCGGAACGAATTCAGAAGGTTCTGATCGACGAAATACATCATCGTATGAAGAATATGCTGGGTATGGTGACTGCCATTGTCCGGCAGAGCATGCGGACTGCGACCACCCTCGCGGAAGCAGAAGCCGCCATCGCCACGCGCTTGGTGGCGATGGCGAAAGCCCACGACCTGTTGCTGAAAGCAGATTGGAAGGCGGCTGGATTGACCAGCATCATCCTGGGAGCAGTCGAACAGCACAATACGGCAACCGAACGCCTCACCATTCAGGGCGATGAGATGGAGATCGCATCGTCAGCGATCCTGTGTCTGACGCTGATCATCAACGAACTTTGCACGAATGCGACCAAATATGGGGCATTCTCTAAAGAAGGCGGCCGCGTCACGCTCAATTGGGCGCGGGATGAAGCAGACGAGTCGATCATTTTCAAATGGGTCGAAAGTGGCGGGCCTCCGGTCGGCCCGCCGGACCGCAGAAGCTTCGGAACGCGCTTGATTGAGGAGGCACTTCCCCGGCAGCTTGGCGGACGAGGACAGTTGTCCTTTCCGCCATCCGGCGTTGAATATGAGCTCATAGTTCCGCTGGATAATCTAAAGCCGGCAGCCCTCGTCTAATTCAACACCGCCCTCAGACGGTTGAGCTTTCTTGCCGTCGAACAGGATCACTCATGTTCCTTTCCCCCTCCCTCGCGAGGAGAGGGGGAATTGAGCCCGATTCCATGCAGGTGATTGAGCGGACCGGTGCCGCGGCCAAGGGAGAGTCCTGTGCGCATCGCATGCCGTACAAAGGCACGTGCGCGAAGGATCGCTTCTTGAAGCGACAGACCCTGTCCCAAGCCCATTGCGATTGCGGACGCCAGGGTGCAACCCGTGCCATGCGTGGAGCTGCTTTCGATCCGGGAACCGGAGAACCGGTGAACGCCCGCTTCGTCGACCAGAACATCCGAGACCGTTTCACCTGCCAAATGCCCGCCTTTGACGAGCACCGCGCGCGCGCCCATTTCGCGCAGCATCATTCCAGCGCGCGCCAGATCATCGGCACTCTCCACCGTGATGCCGGCAAGGCGCGCAGCCTCCGGCGCGTTGGGCGTGATCAGCGCGGCACGCGGAAACAGCCGCGTTTTCATCGCATGAATTCCGCCATCGTCAAGCAGGGACGCGCCGCCCTTGGCGATCATCACCGTATCGACCACCAGCGGCACGGCGGAAAATGCCTCGAGCGCATCGGCCACCGCATCCACGCAAGGACCCGACACCAACATGCCGGTCTTGATCGCATCGGCGCCGATATCGGCCATCACCGCGCGGATCTGTTCGGCGACGATTTGCGGTGGAACCGGGTGGACGCCGTGAACTCCATTGCTGTCCTGCACGGTGACCGCCGTAATCGCCGTCATGGCATAGCCGCCCAATGCGGTCACAGTCTTGATGTCGGCCTGGATGCCCGCGCCGCCGCCTGAATCCGATCCCGCAATGCTGAGGATTCGCACAGGGTTCTTCATCGGAATATATCGGTCAGGGCAGCGTTTCCCCTCACCCTACCCTCTCCTGCAACGGAAGAGGGGAAATTTAGGCGCTGGCTTCGCGGATCACTTGCGCGATCTCGCGCACCATCTGACGGACCAGCTTTTCATCTTCGCCCTCGCCCATGATGCGGATGACGGGCTCGGTGCCGGATTTGCGCACCAACAGGCGGCCGCTGCCGTTCAGCCTCTCTTCGCAAGCCTTGATGTGCGAGGTCACTTTTTCATCGCTGAGGGGCTCGCCGCGGCGCAGCCGGACATTCTCCAAAAATTGCGGCGCGGGCTCGAAGATATGCGCGGCCTCGCTTGCGGGACGGCGTTCTTCGGCGAGCACGGCAAGCACCTGGAGCGCGGCGATCAGCCCGTCGCCCGTGGTGATGAAATCGCTGAAGATGATGTGGCCCGACTGTTCGCCGCCGACATTGAAGCCGCCCTCGCGCATTTTTTCGATGACATAGCGGTCGCCCACGGGCGAACGAACGAGCTTCAGATTCTGCCCTGCGAGATAGCGCTCCAAGCCGATATTCGACATTACCGTCCCGACGACGCCGCCACCCTTCAGCTCTCCACTGCGCGCCCAAGACCGTGCGATCAGCGCCAAGATCTGATCGCCATCGATCACATAGCCCTTCTCGTCGCACATCACGACGCGGTCTGCGTCGCCATCGAGCGCGATGCCGAAATCGGCGCGCGTCTCCTTGACCTTCTCGATCATCGCAGCGGGCGCTGTCGAGCCGACTTCCTGATTGATGTTGGTACCGTTGGGTTCGACACCGATGGCGAAGACATCCGCGCCCAACTCCCACAGCACCGCAGGCGCCACGCGATAGGCGGCGCCATGCGCGCAATCGACCACGATGCGCAAACCTTCGAGCCGCAGATGTTTGGGAAATGTCCGCTTGACGAATTCGATGTAGCGCGCCTGGGCATCTTCGATGCGACGGGCGCGTCCGATCTTCGCCGGCTCGGCCAGCCCCTCTTCCAGCCCGTTCTCCATCAGCGCTTCGATTTCGCGCTCGCGCTCGTCGGAGAGCTTCTGTCCGTCCGGACCGAACAGCTTGATGCCGTTGTCATGATATTGGTTGTGAGAAGCGGAAATCATCACGCCCAGATCGGCGCGAAGCGAGCGCGTCAGCATTGCCACCGCGGGCGTCGGCAGCGGTCCGAACTGGAACACATCCATGCCCACCGAGGTGAAACCCGATACCAGCGCCGATTCGATCATGTAGCCGGAAAGGCGTGTGTCCTTGCCGATCACCACCCGATGGGTGTGATCGCCATTGGTGAAGACGCGTCCGGCCGCCATGCCCACTTTGAGGGCAATCTCAGAATTCATCGGGAATTTGTTGGCCAAACCCCGGATTCCGTCGGTACCGAACAATTTACGCGTCATAAAAACTCCTACCCCAGGCAGACTATAATACGTCCTTCGGCGTTCCTCACCCTCAGCCCGAAGCAATGTGAGACCAAATAGTTAAGGCGTCGCGAAGGGGTTTCGGCTCATGGGTGCGGATCATGTCGGCGCCGTGGAGGGACGCGTAGAGCTCGGCCGCAAGGGATCCCGGTCCGATTTCCGCCACGTTGCGCCCAACCAGCCTGCGCAGGAACGATTTACGCGAGACCGAAACCAAAAGAGGCAGGCCGAAGGCGGATTTCAGCTGCGGCAGCCGGCGCAGCACCGTCAGGGACACTTCGGGCTTGGTGCCCACGAAGAGGCCCATGCCCGGGTCGAGGATCAGGCGGTCGCGCGAGATACCGGCTTGGGTAAGCGCCTCGATGCGCATATCGAAGAAATCGGCGATCCGGCCCATGATCGTGGTGGGATCGGTGTCGATCTTCTGGGCCTTCCCGGCCCCTTGGACCGCATGCATGACGATCAGCTTGGCCGTGGCGGCGGCGAGATAAGGATAGATCGAGGTGTCCGCGAAGCCCTGGATGTCGTTCACATAGGCGACGCCCTCATCCAGCGCCCAGAGCTGGGTTTCGGACGCAAAACTGTCGATGGATAGCTTCCACCCCTCTTCCTTGGCGCAGAGCACAATCGTGGCGAGACGGCCGATTTCGACATCGGGCGGAACCGGATCGGCGTTGGGATTGCTGGACGCGGCACCGACGTCGAGTGCGTCCGCGCCATCGGCGATGAGCTTCCTCGCATGGGCAAGGGCCGCTTCCGGCTCGAGAAAACGGCCGCCGTCGGAGAAGGAATCCTCCGTGATGTTGAGAATGCCCAAAAGGAGGGGGTGCGCCATCTGGCCTTGCCCGTGAACGCGTCCAGGAAGGACGAAAAGCTTCGTCCCTCATGCCGGGTTTGTCCAGGACCGGGGGGCGGCCTAGGTTCCGGGTTGGGGCTCCGGGGAGATCGTGATCCCAGGCTCGCGCGGACGGCCCGCCTGCGGCACGGTGGCGGCCGGTCGCGATTGCGGCTGGGGCTCGGGCTCCTCATAGGGCGTGCGCACCGGCCTTTCGCCGCGCAACAGCGCCTTAATCTCTTCGCCGGTGAGCGTCTCGTATTCGAGCAAACCTTTGGCCAGCGTGTGCAGATCCTCGAGGCGTTCCTGCAGGATCTGTTTGGCGCGGTTGTAGGTCTGTTCGACGATGCGGCGCACCTCCGAATCGATCTTCTGGGCGGTCGCCTCCGACACGCTTTGCGTGCGCGAGACGGAGTGGCCAAGGAAGACTTCCTCTTGATTCTCGCCATAGGAGATCGGACCGAGCTCGTCCGACATGCCAAAGCGCGTCACCATGGCCCGGGCCATGCGTGTCGCCATCTCGATGTCGGATTGGGCGCCGGTGGTCACCTTGTCATAGCCGAAGATCAGCTCTTCGGCGATGCGTCCGCCGAAGGCCACGCAGAGATCGGCATTGAGCTTCTGGCGTGTCAGCGACACGGCGTCCCGCTCGGGCAGCCGCATCACCATGCCGAGCGCGCGCCCGCGCGGAATGATGGTCGCTTTGTGAATGGGATCGGAGCCGGTGACGCTGAGGGCTACCAGCGCATGGCCGCCCTCATGATAGGCAGTCAGTTTCTTTTCCTCATCGGTCATGGCGAGCGTGCGGCGCTCCGCACCCATCATCACCTTGTCCTTGGCGTCTTCGAACTCTGCACGGCTGACCAGCCGCTTGCCGCGGCGTGCGGCCAGAAGCGCCGCTTCATTGACGAGATTGGCGAGATCCGCGCCTGAGAAGCCCGGCGTTCCGCGCGCAATCACTTTGGGCTCGACGTCGGGCGCCAGCGGCACTTTGCGCATATGCACCTTCAGGATCTTCTCACGGCCCGAAAGATCGGGATTGGGCACCACGATCTGACGATCGAAACGGCCGGGGCGCAGCAATGCGGGATCGAGCACATCGGGCCGGTTGGTGGCCGCGATCAGGATCACGCCTTCATTGGCTTCGAAACCATCCATCTCGACCAGCAGCTGATTCAGCGTCTGCTCGCGTTCGTCATTGCCGCCGCCAAGACCGGCGCCGCGATGGCGCCCGACCGCGTCGATTTCATCGATGAAGACGATGCAGGGCGCGTTCTTCTTGGCCTGTTCGAACATGTCGCGCACGCGCGATGCACCCACGCCGACGAACATTTCGACGAAGTCGGAGCCGGAAATCGTGAAGAAGGGAACATTCGCTTCGCCAGCGATGGCGCGGGCAAGCAGCGTCTTGCCGGTGCCCGGCGGCCCGACGAGCAGCACGCCCTTGGGAATGCGGCCTCCGAGCTTCTGGAATTTCTGCGGATCCTTCAGGAAGTCGACAATCTCGACCAAATCTTCCTTGGCTTCGTCGACGCCCGCCACATCCTCGAAGGTGACGCGGCCTTGTCGCTCGGTCAGCATCTTGGCCCGGCTCTTGCCGAAGCCCATGGCTTTGCCGCCTCCTGCCTGCATCTGCCGCATCAGGAAGATCATCACGGCGACGAACAGCAGCATCGGGAACCAATTGATGAACACCGAGAGCAAAGTGATGTTGTCGCCCTCGGGGCGCACCTTGATGTCCACATTGTGCTCGAGCAGGCGGGAAGTCAGGCTCGGGTCGTCCGGGATATCGGTCGAGAACTGGGTGCCGTTCTTGAACTGGCCCTCGACATGGGTTCCGGCGATGTTGACCGTCTTGATCTGGTCGCCGACCACCTGCTGGTTGAACTCGCTGAACGAAATGGGCGCGCGGCCCTGG
>DASQIQ010000280.1:0-4996 GCA_035631495.1 Micropepsaceae bacterium | reverse complement strand
GCCGCCCCTGCGAACGCCCCGATTTGCCCTATTCGCAACTGAAATCGCTCGTCCCCGCCGGCCGGCATTGGGCCGGCCAGCCGCGCGTGTTCCAGTAATCCACCATGCCGAGATCGCGCGCGAGCTGCTTGAAGCGCGCGGTCTTGCGCACCGCCGCGTAGGTCGGATGCCAGAACCAGGTGGTGGAGATCGGCTGGAAATAGCCGCCGCGGATTTCGTCCTCGTAGAATTCCATCACCCGCTCGGGCGCGCCCACATGCATATAGGCAAAGCCGAGATTGCCGAGCTTCATCAGATTCTCCGGCGAGGCTGCCCGCCCCGGTGCGGAATCGAGCAGCTTCGCCGCGGCTTCCGTCATGCCCGGAAGGTAATTCGTGGGCGGCATCTGGCGGACGGCCACCGCAGCCTCGCGGTAGCGCCCGGTTGCCGCCTGGATCAGCGCCAGTTCGAGCGTGCGTCCGGGCGCGAAGGGCTGAAGGATGGCAATCGCTCGATCGGTTTGGCCGTCGAGCCAATAAATCTCGGCGGTGTCGGCCGTGTAGTTGATGATGAACTGCTCGATGTTCTGCAGATGCTCGCGCATCGCAATGGATTCCTTGATGCGGCCCATCGCGGCGAGGAACTGGCTATAACCGTGCAGCCCGTCGGCCTGATTGCGGTCCAAGAGTATCGCCTGTTTGAACGCGTCCTCGGCGGCGAGCATCTTCATCTGCACGAGATTGGCGTAGCCGAGGCCGACAAAACCTTCCGCCGCCTTGGGATCGAGCGCGGTCGCGTGCTTGGCCAGGACCTCCGCGCGCGGAACGGTGCGCGCCACCACTTTGCGTTCCTCGTCAGGCATCCCGGTGCGCAGCGCGCGTTCGAAAAGCGGCGTCAGCGCATAATCATAGGCGAGCAACGCCGCGGCCGGCGCATAGTCCGGCTCGCGCGCGAGGACCTGTTCGAGCACGACAGCGGCATCGGCAAGCGGCTTGGCCCCGCGAGCACGCGCCAAGACCTTTGCGCGTAGGAAATCCTCATAGGCGTCGAGATTCTTGGCGCGATCGCGCACCAGCTTCTCGCCCGGCTTGAGGCCGGTCGGCACCTTTAAAGCAGCGGCGATCTTCTCGGCGATCTCCTCTTGAATATCGAAGATGTTGGCGAATTCCGTGTAATAGTCCTCCGACCACAATTGTGCATTGCCGTCGGCACGAATGAGCCGCGCGGAGATGCGCACGCGCGTATCGACCTTGCGGGCCGAACCATCGACGAGATAGCGCGCTTGAACCGCCTTGCCGATCGCCGCGATGTCGCGCGGCTGGTCCTTGAAGCGGAAGATGGAAGAGCGCGCCACAACATCGAGTCCCGGCACTCGGGTCAGCGCGACCGCGACTTCGTCGGTGATGCCTTCGGCGAAGAAATCCTGGTTCGCATCGCCCGATGCGTTGGCCAAAGGGAGCACCGCGATTGTGGGCCGGGCGGCGCCTGTTTGCGCGGCGGCCGGAACAAGCGGCGCGCAAACGAAACAGGCGATGTAAAGGGTGCGCGCGAAAATCCGCCGCAGCCCTATTCCTGCAAGAATCCTCGCCATTCCGTTTTCCTCCGCCTCCGGTGGGCCGCCGGAAAATAGCGGAAAAGACGGAACCACGACAGCAGCCGGATTTCTATCGTTCGGGGCGCCGATCTTGCCCCTTCGCGTGGAAAGACGCATCTTTTGCAAAAGCACTAGTGTGGCGAATCCGAAATTCGCCATACCTTGGGGCAATGTTGCGAGCGAATTTCGGATTCAAAGCCACACTAGCAATCTATTGATTCTAGTGTGGTTCTCAAATTTGAAGTTCCTGAATGTGGATGCCATGCTGATACCAGGAACTTCAAATTCACCACACTAGGCTCGAGGGTTTCATGATGACCAGACAATGTCTTTTCGCCAGTGTTGCCATGCTTGCGTTGGCTTCTTCTTTCGCGTCCGCGGCCGAGCTTTCGGCGGCGAACCAGGCGAAGCTCACCGGCAATGTGGATGCCTATGCGGCGCGCATGTCGGAAGTGGCGCTGCAAATGTGGTCGATGCCGGAACTCGGCTACCAGGAAACCAAGACCACCGCGCTGCTGCAAAGCGAGCTGAAGAAAGCCGGTTTCCGCATCGACGCCGGCGTCGCGGAGATTCCCACCGCCTTTGTCGCGCGCGCCGGCACTAATGACGGCCCGGTGATCGCGATCCTGGCCGAGATGGATTCCCTGCCGGGCCTCTCCAACGCCGCCGTGCCCGAGCGCAAGCCCGTGCCGGGGCAGATTTCCGGCCATGCCTGCGGTCATAATCTGTTCGGCTCCGGCGCTGTCGCCGCCGCCATCGCGGTGAAGAAATGGCTGGAGGACACCGGCACCAAGGGACAGGTGCGCGTTTATGGCACGCCCGCCGAAGAAGGCGGCGGGGGCAAGTCCTACATGGTCAGCGCAGGGCTTTTCAAAGACGTGGACGCCACCGTCTATTGGCATCCGGCCGATGCCAACAACGCCTCGCAGGATCGCAACCTCGCCAATATCAGTGCGAAATTCCGTTTCCACGGCACGCCGGCCCATGCCGCCGCAGCGCCCGAACGCGGCCGCTCCGCGCTCGACGCGGTGGAAGTGATGAACGTGATGGCGAATTACATGCGCGAGCATGTGCCGTCGGACGTGCGCATCCATTACATCATCACAAATGGCGGGGCTGCGCCCAACGTCGTTCCCGAATTCGCCGAATCCTATTACATGGTGCGCCATCCCGATCCGCGCGTGGTGGCCGACGTGTTCGACCGCATCAAGAAAGCCGCCGAAGGCGCGGCCCTCGGCACCGGCACGACCATGGATTACGAATTGATCGGCGGCGATTACAGCGTGCTGCCCAATGATGTGCTGGGCAAGATCATGGACGCCAATCTGCGCCGTGTCGGCGCGCCGCAATGGACTCCTGAGGAAAAGACCTTCGCGGAGAAATTGCAGAAGACCCTTGGCAGCGGCGAACTCCCACCGATTTCCAGCGCGCAACAAATCCGCCCGTACCGCGTCAACGGCCAGAAATATGCCTCGACCGATTCGGGCGACGTGAGCTGGGTGACGCCGCTCGTCACCCTCAACGTCGCGACCTGGGTGCCGGGAACGCCAGCGCATTCCTGGCAGGCAACCGCCGCAGACGGCATGGGCATCGGGATCAAGGGCGCAATTGTCGCGGCCAAGACGCTCGCGCTCACCGTGGCGCAGCTTTATCAGAGTCCCGAGACCATTTCCGCCGCCAAAGCGGAATTCGCCAAGAGCCGGGGGCCCAATTTCGTCTATAAGCCGCTGGTCGGGGTGAGGAAGCCGCCATTGGATTATCGCAAGAACGGCTCGCTGGCGGATGCGGGCTGAGAATGGGTTCGGGTAAACGGTGGGCCGTCAAGAGCGTCGCGTAAAACTGAAACAAAGCGTCGATGCGGTGTCGCGCCGCGGCATGAATCTGACGGACAGCCCGTCCGACAGGTCCTGGGCGGTTATCGCGGCGACGCGTATTCTGTTGGACGTTCTCGCGGGCCGCAATCCGTTTCGCGCGAGCAATGCGGCAAAGCGCGCGCATGAGTTCTTCGAAACCTCGCTGAAGAACAACCCCTCCAAATTCAAAATCGAATGCACCAAGGGCTGCGCCTTTTGTTGCCACGTCAGCGTCACCGCCACGGCGCCCGAAATCTTCCTCGTCGCCAGCTATATCCGCGAGCACCACCCACATGATTTTGAAACCGTGCTCTCTCGCGTTCGCGCCGCGGACTCAAAGACGCGGGGCATGACGAGCATGGACCGCGCAAAACATAAGATTCCCTGCGCCCTGCTGGAGTCGAATATGTGTTCGGTCTACAGCGCACGGCCCGCCGCCTGCCGCGGCTTCGTATCGACCTCGGTGAGAGCCTGCGAGCGTGGTTTCAACGGCGAAAATACCCAGATCCACACACCTACCGTGTGGACCGAGCTGCGCAACGCACACCGGCAGGCCATGTGGGCCGCGCTCGCCGCATCGGAACTGCCCACCGAATGCTATGAATTCCATCACGCTCTTCGCATCGCGCTGGAAACGCCCGATGCCGAGAGCCGCTGGCTCAAGGGCGAGGATTTGTTCGCGGGCGTCGCACGCGAAAAATTCGACGATCCGGTCGTCAACGCCCACAATCAGAAGATCATCAACACGCTGGTCGCGGGCGCCCTCGGCAAGGAGATGCCCTAACGCGGCATCTCCTCGCCGATCGAAACTAGTTCGCCTGGGCCGTCAAAGCAGCGCCCTTGGGCGTGACGAAACTCGCCAGAGCCTTGATGGGAACGTTTCCGTTGTTGATGCCTTCGTGGATCTTGCCGGCGTCGACGGAAAAGGTCTCGCCGACTTTGTAGGTCACCGTCGGCTTGCCCTCATAGTCCAGCGTGAGGGCGCCTTCCTGCACATAAACGATCAGCGGACCGGGATGCGTGTGGCGTCCCTCGCGCCCGCCGACAGGAATTTCCACCGATACCACAGAGAGTTGCGCCCCATTGGGCACATCCTGCTGCATCAAAACTTTGCGCACGACGGCCGGCGCGGCCGCGCTGAGAACCGGCTGCGTCCCGATCAAAGATGATGCCGCAATGGCAAGCATAGCGCTGAGTGCAATTTTCCGAATCATGTGTTCCCTCTCAATTGTCTGTGTCTTTCAGGCCGGTCTTCCCGACTTGGGTGGGACGCTAGCAAAGTTCGCGGGGGCGCGGAACTTGAAAAGAAGGTCATGCGCCCAGCTGATGCGCCATCCAGTCCGCCGATTTCCCGCGATATTTGTAGAAGCGGTTATGGGCCACGTGGTTGCCGTCCTCGACGATCAGGAGTTCCGTCGGCCCTTTCGTCTCGCGGGCGAGGCGCTTTGCATCTTCCGGCGGACAGAGCCGGTCGAGCCCGGCAGCGATGACAAGAAGCGGGCATTCGACTTTCTGCGCCACACCCTCCAGCGACAGCGTGAAAGCCTTCTCCTTCGCTTCCGCCTCACTG
>DASQIQ010000279.1:0-4231 GCA_035631495.1 Micropepsaceae bacterium | reverse complement strand
TCACCGAAGGGTACGAGGAAATAGAGATAGAGGAGCGGCGCCATCAGCCGCCGGTAGACGGGCCATCCAAGAATGCCCAAAAGCATCGCTTGGAGAATCGTCATGGCGATCAATTGCTGGGCTTCGAGGATTCCGATGGCGGAAGCTCCGAACCAGCCAAGGGACAGCAGCGGAATCAAAATGAGCACGCGGAAATCGGGGAACGGAGAAAGAGAGGCCAGCACGCCACGCCGCTGCCAGACCATGTAGAGCGAAATCGGGATGATCAAAAAACAATGATTGTACGTCGCCGAATCGAGCCAGACGCGATAGGCGCCGACAGATTCCTGCTGAAAAATGAGGCCCAATGCGAGCGTGCATGCGATAAGCGCCACAATCGCGTAAGTCCACCCGCTTGCGTTGTGGGGCGAAAATTTCAGGCCGCGCGCTTGGATAGGAGCGTTCACGAGACCGCTCTCATGACGATGGTTTCCGGTCCGCCGCACGGGGCAGCTTCTGGCATGTCTGCCCCGTCATTCGTGTCTTGGAACAATGCGTCCAGCACTTTCAAATTGCGCGACCAGTTGTAGCCGGATTCCACACAGAGACGGGCTTGATGTCCGAGGTCCTGCGATCCCCCGGCAACAACCAATGATACCGCGCCGGCGAATGCGTCTGCTGTTTCGGCAAGCAACAGATCCTGTCCTGCTTTCGCCGAGAGCCCCTCGCATGCCGCAGGCGTGGCAACGACAGGTCGCGCCATGGCCATGGCTTCCAGAACCTTGTTCTGCAGGCCGCGCGCGATATGCAAAGGCGCCACAACGCAAGCTGCGTGTGCGAGATATGGGCGAACATCGGCGACCCTGCCCGTCACCCGAATGGCCGAGTTCTGTGCGAGCTTGGTGACGCGCGCCGAAGGGTAGGAGCCGACGATCCAGAATTCCGCTTTGGGATGATTGCGCCTCACCAACGGCAGAACCTGACGAGCGAACCACTCCACGCCTTCGATGTTCGGGCGATAATCCATCGTCCCGGTGAAAACGATGGGGACAGCCTCGGCCGCGAAAGGCCTGGCAAAAACCCGGCTGGCATCAAAATAATCCAGATCGACGCCATTCTGAAAGAAACCGATCCTGCCGGCGGTCTCGGGGGCGGCGCGCAGAAACACGTCGGCTTCTTCCCGCGAGACAAAGAGGCTGCGCTCGAAGAGCATCGCCGCGCGTCTCTCCAGTGCCAGAAGCGCGCGGCTCTCGCGCGCATAGAGACGATGAAGCGGCCAGGCGGCCTCTTGGCCGTAGGCGCGCCATTTTTCCGAATCGACATCGACCATGTCCGCGATGACCCGATGCGTCGTGGCATAAGGTGTCGCGTAGGGCACCATGGATGAGCAAAAAACGAAAATATTCTTCGGATCGACGCGCGCCACCGTCTCGGCCACCCAGCGCGTCATCCTGCCATCGCGGAAATAACCTTCGGAAAGCGAATCCCCGCTCGCAAGGGCATAAAGACCCCGGGCGAGGGCTAGGCGCCGGCTGAGCGGCGCCACAAACAGGCTGGCGCAATGTTCACCGAGGCGTTCCACATATCGCGCATCGTTGGGATCGTCGGAAAAACAGCCCAGATGAATCCGAAAATTCCGCGCCAAATGACGCAATACGTGAAAGGCGCGTATCTTGTCGCCCTTGTCCGGCGGATAGGGCATGCGGTGGGCAAGGAACAGCAGGTCTCGCATCTCGCTCACCCGATGCCGCGAACGATGGGCGGGCCGAGCACCTTGGTCAGCGGCACGGGCAAACGCCGCCACAGCGCTATGAAGGCTTGGAATTTTGGATTGAGCGGATTCACTTCGGGAATCTTTTCGGCCCTGATGAGACGGAATTGATAGGTCAACGCAGTGGGCTCGAATCCCCAGTTGCGTTTGAAACTGTAAGCACCCGTCCCTGCCTTGCTGCGCCCAAAGTCGAATAGCTTGAAGCCCCGCTCGCAGGCACGGCGCATCACCTCCCAATACATGAAATCGTTCGCCGCCAGATCACGCGCCTCGCTCAGTCCTCCGCCGTAATAGGGAAGGACCTCGTCGCGGAAATAGAAATTGAGCACCGAAGCGACCGGCTTGGTGCCATGCAGAACGGTAACGATATCGCAGGAATCGCCAAATTCCTCCTTCAACAATTCAAAATATCGGCGCGAAAAAACCGGGGTCCCGAGATTGCGGACGCTATGTGCATAAATATCGTGAAGACGCGCAACATCGCCATCGCATTGCGAGTGAAGGCCGTTCGAGATGCCTTTGCGCACCATCGCGCGCTGCTTGCGCGGAATGGCCTTCATATTGGCATCGACTTCAGCATGGATGGGCCGCCGAAACGTAAAGTAGAGATCGCGCTTCTGCAGCCATTCGGAGTGCGCAGGTTTCATCGTGCGGAACTCGATGCAGTCCACCTTTTCGCGGGCCGCGAGCCGTAAGGCTTCCCCCTCCAAGGCGGCGGACGCCTCCGCATCGGCAGCCACAATCCCGCCATAGACACAGAACGCATTCGAAATGAGCGAATTTCCGAACAGCACGCTCTTCACATGGGTCAGGGGCAGCACGCCCACGATCGCGCCATCGCGTTTGGCCTGAAGAAAAAACGTCCGGTGGCCGAAGGCCCCTTCAATGACGCGCCGCCAGCCGGAAAGATGAAAAAACGTCGCGTCCGGCGCGGCGCGCACGAATTCATCCCAAGCCGGCATATCACCGGCCTCGAGCAGGGATAGTTTCACCGTGGACATATGGCCCGCGACTCGTCTGCCGTTCGAACCGCCGGTATTGTCAAAAATACCTCGTCCATGCGGCCCCAGGCAAAATCCCCGAGCAGGCGGGAAATTCGGCGTTCCATAAGGCCCAGATTGGTGTAGTGGCGCAGGCGCGACTTCAAGCTGGCGCCGGCAATCCGTGGCTGGCCGGGATCGATTTCCCAAGGATGGCAATAGAAAATACAGGGCGATCCTTCGCGGTTGACCCGCGCGAATGCGCGACGCGAGACGCCGTAGGGCAGCAGGCGAAAATATCCCCCGCCCGAAGCCGGGAAATTGCGCTTGCCATAGCGCACCGTGGTCATCGGGATCTCGAGCAAAGGCGAGGCTGCCGGCTGAAACGGCGTGCGCGGCGCGTTCGGCATGCCATAAAGATCATGCGCGATCGGATAGATGCTGGAGCTGTAGGTGTGGCCTTCTTCGGCCAGTATGTCGTAGGCCCACCAGGTCTTGGGCCCGATGGAGAATGTCGGGGCTCTGTAGCCGCGCACCGCCGTTCCGCCGATGTCTTCCAGAAGCGCCTTGGCGCGCCTTATGTCGTCGCGGAATTCGGCTTGCGTCTGAGTGTCGATGTTCTGATGGGCGTAACCGTGACTTGCGATTTCGTGGCCGGAAGCAGCCATGCGGCGGACGATTTTCGGAAATCGCTCCGCCACCCAGCCAAGGATGAAGAACGTGGCCTTGGCCCCCTTCTCCGCGAAAATCTCGAGCATGCGATTGGTATTCGCCTCGACCCGGGCCGGCAACTGGTCCCATGAGCCGCGGTCCAGCACGCCGGCGAAGGCGCGGACCTGGAAATAATCCTCGACGTCGACGGTCATGGCATTAAGGACGCGGCCAGACGCCGGTTTCACCGCGACCCCAGGGCCGCGCGCAGCATTGCCGGCCGTGCGCAGATACGCTGCGTTCATCGAAGAAACCTGCACCATCGTCTCACTTTAATGCGTGTTAAGACTTGAACGCCGGCAGATGTTTGACGGCAATATCGAGCGCGCGATTGATGGCTTTATCGTGCTGATACATCTTCTGCTCGATCTTCATAATCCGCGGCATCACATCTTCGCGCAAGTCACGAATCTCGCGCCCAAAACCGGGATCGGCAGCAACCGGCTCCAAAGTGCGCGCGACGGGCTCGGACTCGATCGCCCTTGGCGCCGGTACACCGGCGCTGGCTCCCTGCAGCGGTCCGAGTTCGGCTGCAAGCTCGTTCGCGACGCTGGTCACCATATGCCCGTCGATATGGTGCTTCTCTTCGAGGAAACCCAACAAGAGGATACGTGAGCAGAGCGTGTTGACACGCCGGGGCACACCGCCCGTGTAGCGGTAGATTCCCGTCAAGGCGGATTCGGAGAAGGGCGGATCGTTCTTCAGCCTGCCCTTTTCAGCCGGTGTTCGATGTAGCGGCGCGTATCGGCTTCGTTCAGTGCGCCCAAATGGCAGGATGCCGTGACGCGTT
>DASQIQ010000278.1:0-3425 GCA_035631495.1 Micropepsaceae bacterium | reverse complement strand
TGGACGCGCGCGGGAAGGACGCGGCGCCCTATTTCCGTGAGATTCGGGAGGGCATCGGCGCGCTTCTTATCAACAGCCGCAGCTCCCCCGCCGAAATCGCCGTGCTCTATTCGCCCGCCAGCATGCGCACGCAATGGATGCTCGACTGGCGGGCGAAAGGCGATGCATGGGCAAGAAACGGCACAAGATCGGCGGGCGATGACAATGCCACCGACATATTCGCGAGCCGCGTCGCGCATCTTGGTCTGCAAGGCCAGATCGTTTCATCGGCTATGCTCGCGCAGGGCGCGCTGCGCCGCGGCTCTTGGCGGATTCTGATTCTGCCGGACGCGATCGCCCTTTCCCCGCAAGAGGCGGAAGAAATTCGCCGCTTCGTCGCCCGGGGCGGAACAGTGATCGCCGATGCCGAGCCCGCAACCTACGATCAGCACAGCCGGCGCTTCGTCAAACCGCTTCTGGCCGATGTCCTCAAGCCCGGCGCGGGCGTGAACGCGAATTTTGCCTTCGGCAAAGGCCACGCGGTCTATGTCGTTTCTCATGGGGAAATCCACGATCCCAGCGCCGGCGCAAACGAAGCTGCGCTGCGCGATTTGCGGCGCGCGCTGCTTGGCGCCCAGATTCAAGGGCCGTTGACTCTGACCGATTTGGCCGGTCAACCCATCAGCGACGTCGACATGCGTTTTTTTCAGAATGGCGAGGCGATGATCGTAGCCCTTCTACGCGACCCGCCGCTGTCGCCGGAGAGTGCAGGATCGGCGGCAGCACTTGCGCAAATGGTCTCCGTTTCTCTGCCGCAGAAGTCCTTTGTCTATGATGTGCGGGCGAAGAAAGCGTTGGGCGACACCGATCGCCTGGTCCTCGCGCTCGATCCAAATGAGCCGACGCTGCTCGCGCTTTCAAAAACTCCTCTGCCGTCACTGGTTGTCACGGCACCCGAACGCGCGCGGCCGGGCGATGCGACGGAGTTCCGTTTCGCTTTCGATGGGTCGGCGGAACGCGCAACCCATGTCCTTCATGTCGAGGTTCTTTCCCCTTCTGGAACGAGTATCCCCGAATATTCCGGAAATCTGCTGGCGGCCAAGGGGACGGCTTCAAAGACCTTACGCCTTTCTTCCAACGCCGAAATCGGCAAGTGGACAATTCGCGTCACCGACGTCTTGAGCGGTCAAACCAAAACGGCGGAGTTGGACGTCGCCGCGAATTCCGTCCGCTAATTTCGGCAGCTGCCTAGTGTCCTTTGATTCCGAAATTCGCCAGGAGCGCTATATAGAGATGAAGCGACTTTCGGAATCGGGACACTAGGTGGCGAAAAACGCAATCGTCACGTTAGCGATCGGCTCTGCGTACCTCGATCGCTTCGAGCAGCTTTGCCGCGGAAATTGGACGGCGTACGCGGGACGGCATGGCTTCGATCTGTTCGTGATCCAGGAGCCGCTTGATCGGAGCCAACGCGCCAGGAGCCGAAGCCCTGCCTGGCAAAAATGCCTCGTCCTTGGTGTGCCCGAAATTGCCGGTTATGAACGCGCCGTCTGGGTTGATTCCGACATTTTTCTCAATCCCCTCGCCCCCTCGATCCTGGAAGGGGTTCCTATCGAGACGATCGGCGTCACGGACGAACACCGTTTTCCCGCACCCGAGATGCGACGAACAATTCTTCGGGACATCATCGCCCATGCCCCGGCAGACGGAGAATTCGACGCGCGCTACTGGCAGGCATGGCTCGATCCGGGCTCCTGGCACGCTGCCTGGAACTTGCCGTCAGGTCAGGCCCACATCGTGCAAACCGGCGTCATGGTTCTTTCGCCGCAGCATCATCGCGAGATTCTGGAGCACGTCTATTATGCTTATGAAGACCGCGGCCCCAATTATGAAATGCGTCCGCTGTCGCATGAGATTCAAGCTCACGGACTGCAGCATTGGATCGATCCGAGGTTCAATGCGCTGGTTTGGTGGATGTTTCTGGAGCGCAGCATGGGAGGGGCTGAGATAAGGACGCAAGACGACATGCGGCAATTTCTGCTCGATAGCTACCAGCGCAGTTATTTTCTGCATTTCGCCGGTGCGGCAAATCTGATGCCCCTTTTAAGTTTCCCTCGCGGATAAACGTGTGGACGATGTGAAATCGACTCTGAGAACAAATGCCGGCCTGATCCTTGCGGCCGGCTTCCTCCTCCTGTTCGTGAGCGGGGGCGCGCGTTTTGCCATCGGGCTCACTTTGAAGCCCATGGTCGAGGAATTCGGCTGGGGCCGCAGCGAATTGGGCAGCGCGGTGGGCGTGTTTCAGATCGTATCGGCCATCTCAATGTTCGTGTCGGGCCGGCTGGTGGACAGAATCAGTCTGCGCGCCGTCTTGCAAGTCGGCATTGTCATCAGCGCGATCGGAATCGGGTTGATGAGCGAGTTGTCGGCGCCGTGGCACGCCCTTTTGCTTTATGGCGTGGTGTTCGCCATGGGCAATGGGGTGGTGTCGATGACGCCGGTGGGCGTGATGGTCACGCGCGCTTTTCCGGGCCGAGCCGGGCTGGCGAACGCCATCGTGATGTCGGGCATGAGCGTGGGCCAATTGATCATGGTAGCGGTTCTTGCCGCAGTGCTGGCGGGAATCGGCTGGCGCTCGGTGTTTCTTTTCCTTGGCTTCGCTCATCTGCTGTTGCTGCCCATTGTGCTGGCGAGCGTGCCTGGCCAAAGCAGCTTGGCAGTCCGGCAGGCTGCGGCCCCGGCCGACGCACTGGGGCCACGCGCGGCCGCGCGCACGCGCCAATTCTGGCTGCTGCTCGTGATCTACGCGATTTGCGGTTTCAACGATTTCTTCGTTGCCACCCACGTGGTTGCCTTTGCGCAGGATCGCGGCGTCGAGGCCTATCTTGCCGGCAACCTGCTCGCGCTGATGGGCCTGACCGGGCTCCTTGGCGTTGTGGCCGCCGGCGCATGGAGTGACCGCTCCGGTCCAGTCTGGGCAACGGCGGCGGCCTTTGCCGCGCGCGTCGCCGCTTTCGCGCTCATCGCCCTCGACCAGTCGACGCTTTCCGTTGCGCTGTTCGCCCTTCTCTTCGGCGCCACGTTCCTCGTCACAGCGCCGATGACGCTGTTATTCGTGCGCGAGAGTTTCGGCACGCGGCATCTGGGCACGCTCACCGGCTTGATCACCATGATTCACCACATTTGCGGCGGCTTCGGCGCCTATTTGGGCGCCAGCGTTTTCGATCGGACCGGCCGCTATGATCTCGTCTTCGCTCTCATGTTGGCGAGCTCGGTTGTCGCGCTGTGCCTCACGCTTTTGCTGCGGCGCACCCCCATCCCCGGCGTCCAGTTCGCCAAAGCGCAATGAGGCCCGCCCAGACGGCGATCTGGCCAGATGGGCGATTTAGCACGGCGAGGCTTCCTAGGCGCGGGACACTTCCGGTATTGTCCGATTTCTTGAACCC
>DASQIQ010000277.1:0-10519 GCA_035631495.1 Micropepsaceae bacterium | reverse complement strand
CGGCGGCCGGCTGAGCGACAAGGAGGCGGTATATCTACTTCGCAGCGCTGGCGGTTTTGCCGAACACGGCCTCAACACCGGCCTGTGCGCATTTCTCGCCATCGCCGCTGGAAACGCCCATCGAGCCGAGGACTTGCCCGTCTACCGTGATGGGAATCGCACCCGGTTGCGGGAAGTCACCCATGATGTAGGTGGGCGCCAAATTCTCGCCCTTGCGTACGATCTGGGCCGTCTCCGAGCTCGCCCGGCGCCAGCGTAACGCGTTCTTCGCCTTCAGCAGTGCGGTGTCGATCGCATTCGGGGCCGCGCCTTCCATGGCGTGGGACTCGATCAGGTTTCCGCCCCAATCGAGAACGGCCATTGCGACCGTTACGTGATTCTTTTCGGCCCAGGCGGTGCAGCCTTCCACCAGGCCACGGGCACCGGCGGAGCTGAGAATCTTGATCGTGCGCGTCGGTGACGCTGCGGGCGCCGCCCAGCTGTCGGCGGTAATCGTCACGGCAAGCAAAGCGGAAAGCGACAAAAGACAAGCCCGTATGCGCATATTGTTCCTCCCGGTCATGGCTGTGCGCATCCTACAGGGCCGTTCATGACCCGTCGAGGGTGCGGGTGCGGCTGTCGTTTATTGACGGATTGCCGCTTGCATCGCCGAGAGTGACTGGCGCTGCGTCCCATCTGCGTTGAAATTTTCAGGTCCAAGCCAAGCTTCGAATGAAGCGCGCAGGGCCGGCCATTCGCCGTCCGTGATGGAGAACCAGGCAGTGTCTCGGTTTCGCCCCTTATAAACGACGGCTTGACGGAAAATACCTTCAAAGCGAAAGCCATAACGCTCGGCGGCCCGGCGCGAAGGCGCGTTCAGGCTATCGCATTTCCATTCATATCTGCGGTAGCCCAATTCATCGAAAACGCGGCGCATGAAAAGATACATCGCCTCGGTGCCCGACCTCGTGCGTTTCAGCAGTGGGGAATAGACGATGTGGCCGATTTCGATCACGCCGTTGACGGGATCGATGCGCATCAACGCCGCGGTGCCAACGGGCTTGCCGCTCTGGGAATCGATAATCGCATGATGCAAAGGATCGGATTTAACGGCTTCCTTGCGCAGATAGTCGACATATTGCGCAAGGTGCGAGAAAGGCCCGGCCGGCAAGTAGGTCCAGTCGCGCCCATCCGGCGCGGTGGAAAAGGCCGCATACAGATCGGCGGCATGGCGCTCCGCATCGAGCTTCTCAAGGGAACAGGAGTGGCCGGCCATGGGCGTGAGCGGCGGAAGGGGGCGCTCAGCCCATCGGTCGAGGGCGCGGCCAATTGGCTGACCGAAAGCATTGCGTTCCGAGATCATCACGCCTCAATGCGGCAGTGGCTTCCCCACTGTTTCCGGTAGGAACCAGGGACAGAATAGGCCGAGCACATAGATGCTGCTGATGATCAAAGCAGCATTGGTAATGCCGCCAAATTTGGCCACCAGAGTTCCCGCGATGATCGGGAATATCCAAGCGACGAGTCGCGCCCCGTTGAACACGACGCTTGCGGCCGTGGATCGCACGGTCGCAGTGAACAGCTCGACCGGATAGATCGCCATCCAGGAAAAGCCGAAACCCAGCGTGATGACGCCGTTCAGGAAAGCAAGCAACGAGAACACATAGAGATTGCCCGTCCACAGATAGGTCATCCAGGTGATGATCAGCGAGCCCGCGAAGGTGAGGAGAAGATAGGCGCGTCGTCCGATCCAATCGGCGACGAAGCCCGACGACATATAGGCAATGACGCCGCCCAGCGTATAGACGAGGGCGACGCGGGGGCCCCAGATGCCCGCCATTTCCCCCTGTGCCTTCGCCAATTGTTCGGCATAGACGGGAGACCAGGTGGAGACCGCCCACCACCCGGTGGTCGTCGCCAGCGACATCAGGAAGGTGAGCCAGATGCGCCGCCGTGCTTCCGCCGAGCGAAAGAGCGTCGCGAGCGTGAAGGGGCGTTTCTGATCCGGCGCGGCGGCGGCGCATTCACCCTCGACCGCTTCCCAGCGGCGCTCGCGCACGGCGCAAAGCCAGCGTTCGGACTCTTCGAGCGCGCGCAACAGATAGAACACACAGAATGCCGGCAGCGCGCCGACAAGAAATATCAGTCGCCAGGTGTCATCGCCCAAAGGGCGGGTTTGGCTCAGCACCAGCCAGACGAGCGCGGCGAGGACCGAGCCGGCGCCAAATCCCGATTGCAACAGCCCAAGCCCCTTCGGCCGCGCACGGTCGGGCCAGGATTCGGCGACCAAAGCGATGCCGGTGCTCCATTCAGCGCCGATGGCCAGACCGGTCAGAAAGCGCATGGCGATCAGCATCGCTAGGCTGGTGCTGAACGCGGTCAGGCCCGTGAGCAGCGCATAAAACAGGATGGAGAGCATCATCATGCGTTTGCGGCCGAAGTAATCGGCGAGGATGCCGCCGCCCAATCCTCCAATGCCCCAGCCGAGAAGCGTGATGCCGATGGCAAGGCCCGCATAAATAGCGGCGTCGGGCGTCTCTTCCGATGTCAGCAACGAATGCAGCGCTGGCGGTAGAGCAACGATCAACGCGAAAGCCTCATAGCCGTCGAAGATCCAGCCCAGATAGCTTCCCCACAGCACACGCCAATGCTGGGCTGTGAGACCGTAGCGCCAGCTCGTCATGGGCGCAGCGACCCCTATGGAGGCTTCCGTGGTCATCTCGTCCCGTTATTGGGGGCTATCGAAGCATGATGGTATCGAAGGGCCAGGGCAAGGCACGAGCATGTCACGAGCCCGTATCGGGCGGGCCGCGCCGCTTGGCGAGTTTCGCGCCCGTCTCGAAATATCGGCCTGTCACGGCCAGCTGGGCTTCCTCGGCATTTTCCTCCGTCCAGTCGGAAAGGGGATAACCGTGCCAGGGCGCTTTCAAGTCGAGCGGCGGCAGCGACAGCGCTTGCCAGCGGGCCAGCGCTTTTTCCATGAAATCCTGCCGCGGCAGGGATACCGGCAGATAAGGATGTTCGCGGCAAGCATTGATGAGCATGGCCGAGGCGCCTTGCCCGTCCGGATAGGAATATTGGCGTTCGTCCGCCGATGGCGTGACGGATGGATCAAGGCGCGGAACTTTGCCGCGGATGATTTCGACATCGCGGTGCGGCTGCATGGAATAGGAGAGCGCCCATAGCACGCCATCCATGGAATCGGGATCGACGTCGGAATCCACGGTAATGAAAATCTTCCCAAGAGACGCATCGAAAGCCGCTGCTGCTCGCAGCGCCTGCCATGGCTGCCCCAGCGCCGGACGGTCGAGCTGAATGACGAACATCATGTTGCAGCTCGCCATCTCATAGCTGGCGACCTTGGTGACCGAAGGTATGTTGCAGGCGTTTTTCAGATGGTTGAGGTAGATCGCGTCGAATGCTGCCTTGCGGATGACGGTGCTTTCGCTCGGCGGGAATTCGCTGATGATGCCCTGGTAGATCGGTCGTTCCCGCTGCGTGATGGCGGTGACCTCAAAAATCTTTTCCATCTTGCGCGGACCCAGATAGCCGCTCGCTTCGCCAAAGGGCGCTTCGGGTTCGAGTGTGTCGGTGCGGATCTGACCCTCGATGACGATCTCGGCACGCGCCGGCACCAGCGCGTCGAAACTCTCCGCCGGCACGACATCGATGGGCGCGCCATTCAAAGCGCCGGCCAGGCCATATTCATCGACGCCGTAGGGGAGTTTGCTCGCCGCCGCCAAGAGCAGAGCCGGTGGGCCGCCGATGAACACCGCAGCTTGCAACGGACGCCCCATGCGCCGCGCCTTCTCCCATTGAATCGCGAGGTGCTGCGTCGGTACATCCGTGGCGCAGCCGATACGGTCTTCTGCCTTGATCATGCCGCGATAGATGCCGAGATTGTACGAGCCCGTCTCGGGATCACGCGTGACCCAGACTCCCGCCGTGATGAAAGGCGCGGGATCGAAGCCCGGCGTCGAGATGAGATGCGGGAACCGGTCGACGCCGCCCGCGAGATTGGGGGCACGGCGCACGATCTCCTTGACCGGTGCGCCATCGCACGCGACCACTTTGGGAGGACGATGATGGCCATGTGCGCGGGCCCAGGCCTCCGCAATGCCATTGGAATCGACGCCCAAAGCCGCACCATAGATCGCGCGCGAGCTTCCCAGCGCCCCCAGTACAACCGATCCCTCGAAGCTCCGCCCGCGCGAATCCGTCACATTGCGGAACCAGAACGCCTTGCGGTTTTCCTCCGCCACCCCACGAAATTGCAATCGGACCAGTGGCACGAGCTCAGTGTCCTTGCAGATCTTCTCGTCGACGATCTGAAGCAGCCCACGGCGGTTCAGCTCATCGATGTAATCGCGTAAATCCCGATAAGGCATGGGCCTAATGCGTCCGCACCAGTGGGAGCATGAACAGGGACAGCGCAATGCAGGAGAGCACGAGGAAGTCTAGGCCGGCATTGTAATTGCCTGCGGTTCCTATGAGCATCCCCATGATGAAGGGCGCGGCCGAGCCCACGAGATTGCCGAAGCCGGCATACAGCCCAAAGCCGAACGACGTGATCTTGCGTGGAATGATCTGCATCCCTATGGCGAAAAGTGTCGGCGTCGTTCCGCCCCAAAAACCTGCGCTCAGGGCAAGGCACCATGCAGCCAAGGATGCATCCGGGGCGAGCGCTGCAAAATAGACGAAGACACCGGCAAGGAAGAGGGCTCCGAAACAGACCGCCGCCCGCTTGCCCGTACGATCGCCGATCCAGCCCGCGCCAAGCTGGCCGATCACCATCAGGACGAATGGAAGCGACGAATAGAACCCCGTATGGGCGAGGTCGAAATGGCGTGCCTCCTGCAGATAGGTGGGCAGCCAGGAATTAAATCCCCAAAGATAGATCAGAGCGCCGGAATTGTAGATCGGCAGGAGCCAGAACCGCCAATCGCGCGCGAGCATACGAATCGCTTCGCCGAAGGGCATCGAGGCTTCCGTGGGAAGACGCGCCTCGGCGGCAATGTCCGCCGGAGGATTGTCCTTCAAGAAGAACCAGACCACCGGAAGAATGATCAATCCATTGAGCATGGCGAGCGCGTAGAATGATGATCGCCAGCCGAATTGCGTGACCAGAAACAGGACCAGCGGAAAACCCAGCGCCGAACCCAAGGGGCTGCCGATGGTCCAAAACGCATTGGCGAGGGCTTGCTCGCGCGGCGGGAACCAGCGCTTCACGGCCGCATTGGCCGCACCGAATTGCGGTCCTTCGGTGACGCCGAGCAGCATGCGCGCGCCCAACATCAGAGGATAAGAGCTGACCGCGCCCATGAATGCCATGGCGCCGGCCAATATCGCGGCGATGGCGGAGAGAGTCTTGCGCGGGCCGAATATGTCGCCGCAAAAACTGAGCACGAAGGCAGATGCGCCATAGGGAAAGACGAATGCCGTCATCAACAGACCCATCAGAGCGGGATTGCTGACGCCAATGTCCGACTGGAAATCCTTGTTGGTGAAAAGCACGGCGACATTGATGCGATCGAAAAACGCCGTCGTCACTGCCAGCAGCAAAAGGAATGAAACCATCCAGCGCGCGCGCACGCCACCGCTGGAAAGAGCGGAAAGCGGCAAGGATCGAGCGGTTGAATCGTGCAAAAGGGCCTCCCCATCGATCGAGCATAGATAAGGAGAGTGACCCGCGCCAGGGTTTGAGCCCTTCAGGCTCAAACCCGCCCGAGGCCACTGTAAAAACTCAGCGAACATAGCTAGTTTTCTGAGCCAAATCGGGAGAGGGACCGAATGCGTGTCATCGACGCCGCGCGGCTGGAACGCGGACGCGAAAAGGCCGCCAAGGCGCGCGCGACGGCCGACCGGCACCCCTACTTCCACGGCGTGGCGCAGGCACGTTATGTCCTGCGCAAGGTCTTTCGCCTCGTCGAAGAGGAGGCGAAGCGCGCCGGAATCGATCCGCTTACCCATCAGGCTCTGATCCAGATCTATGGCAGCGAAACCGGTGCGTTGCGAGTGAAGGAAGTAGCGGAACGGCTTGACATCACGCCGGCTTTCGCCTCGAGCCTGGTCAAATCTCTCGGCACCAAGGGATTCATTGTCAGGACGCGCGACAAAACCGACGGCCGCGTGAGCTGGATCAAAGTGACAAAAGAAGCGCGGGCGCTGCTGCACCGGATCGATGAGCAGGTTCAGATTCATGTCGATTATTTCACGCGCAATCTGACCGCCCAGCAAACCGAGGCTGCACTTTCGATTCTGCTGTTCTACGCTGGGGTTTCGTTCCGGCCGCCAGTTGCCGATAAAGATTAGTAGACAAACCTATCTGAATGACATTAAATTTGGACTGGGAGGACCGCCCGTGCCCGCCGGTGACGAGACATTCCGAAAGTCCATGCGCCTATTGGCCGGTGGGGTCACGATTGTCACGAGCGCGTTCGAGGGCAAACGCAGTGGGCTCACTGCAACGGCCGTCTGTTCCCTGGCCCTGGCTCCCCCGCGAATTCTCGCTTCTATCAACGTGACAGGAAACACCTTTCAGATCGTAGAGCGCAGCCGCTGCATGTCGGTGAACCTGCTGGCAAGAGATCATGAACATTTGGCCGAGCGTTTTGCCGCAAAGCGTGCCGCGCTCGATGAAGACCGCTTCGTCTATGGCGAGTGGAAAGAGTGCGTGACGGGTGCGCCGGTCCTCGCCGATGCGCTAGCCGCGCTCGATTGCCGGGTCACCGACATCATTCCGCTCGATACCCACGCGATCCTGATCGGCGTTGTGGAGGACGTTCTGTTCGGGCCGCGCCGCCCGCCGCTTATCCATTTCGAGGCCGGATTTACCTCCGTGCTGGCCGCACTGTCGGGAAGCCTGCCGTGACCACAGCCAACGCTCCGAAGCCATCGTCCATGCGCACGGGAGCGCAATTCCTCGATGCCATCCGCGACGACGGGCGGCGCGTCTATTTCGACGGCGAATTGGTACGGGACGTTACGGCGCATCCGGCGTTTCGCGGGGCGGCTCGTTCGCTCGCACATCTTTTCGATGTTGCCGCGGATCCGGCCAACCGCGAACTGATGACCTATCCATCCCCGGCCACCGGGGGCCCGGTGTTGCGCTGTTATCATATCCCCAAGACCGCGACCGATTTGGCGTCGCGCCGGGCGATGAGTGCGCGCTGGGCAGAGGAAACATTCGGCCTGATGGGCCGGACCCCCGACCATGTCGCGGGATTTCTTGCCGGCTATGCCGCCAAGCCGAGCGTTTTCGCCGAAGCCGGAAAGCAATATGCCCAGAACGTCCTGCGCTATTACGAATATGCTCGCGACAACCACCAATATCTCTCCTACGCCATTGTGCCGCCCCAGATCGATCGTTCGAAGCCTGCGCATAAGCAATCCGATTCCACGCTCTATGCGGGTGTCGTGGCCGAACGCGATGGGGGAATCGTGCTCAAAGGTGCGCAGCAGCTCGGCACCGGCGCGGTTTTCTCGGATGCCGTCTACATCAGCTGCATCCATCCTCTGGTTCCGGGCGATGAGGCCTATGCCTTCGCCGTCGCGGTTCCTGTCAATGCGCCGGGGCTGAAGATCTATCCGCGGCGGTCTTATGCAACGGGCGCCACCAGCGCTTTCGATTATCCGCTGGCGTCCCGCTTCGATGAGGTCGATGCGCTGATCGTCCTCGATGATGTGTTCGTGCCGTGGGAAAACGTCTTCTGCTACCGCAATCTGCAACTTTGCCGCGACCAATGGTGGCGCACGCCATCCCATTCCTATGGCAACCATCAGGCGCAGATCCGCTATTCGGCGAAATTGCGCTTCCTGATGGGGCTCACCAAGAGGCTGTGCGAGATCACCGGGAACGATGCCAATCCGGCGGTGCAGATCATGCTGGGCGAAATGGCGGCCTTCGTCACCATCGTGGATAGCATGGTGCAGGCGCAGGAGACCCAGGCGACGATCGACACCGAAGGTGTGGTGTGGCCGGCCAAGACCGCGCTCTATGCGGTGATGGCTTTGCAGTCCGAAATCAATCCTCGCCTGCTCAACATGGCGCGGGAATTGGCGGGGGGCTCCATCATCATGCTGCCCTCCACGGCCAAGGATTTCGACAATCCGGAAATCGCCGCCGATCTGGAGCGCTATATCGCTTCGCCCGGCTTCCCATCGCGGGCGCGGACGGCGCTCCTCAAGCTGGTTTGGGACCTGATCGGGAGCGAATTCGCCGGCCGTCACGAGCAATATGAGAAGTTCTATGGCGGGGCGTCCTTCCTGATTAAGCAGAACATGGCCCGCGCCTATGATTTCGCCGGCGCGACCCGCATGGTGGACCGGGCACTGGCGCTGCCGCAGGTTTGAGGGCGCAAACCGTTGCAAAACGCGCCCCGATGCTCGACAAACCGGGCCAATGGCATCTGAGAGGGTGGAAATGGAACTGGAGCGCAAGCCAGCCGCATTCGGCGACATGAGGCGCTGGCTCGACGCGCTTCGCGCCGAGGGCGAGCTGCACGAGGTCAAGGCTGAAGTCGATTGGAACACCGAGCTCGGCACCATCGTGCGCATGGCGCAGGGCCCCGGCACCGGTCCCGCGCTGCTCTTCAGCAACATCAAGGATTACAACAAGCCAGGTTCCCGCGGCCGCCGGGTCTTCGCGGGCAGCATGTCGAATTATCGACGCATGGCGATGGTCTTCGGCCTTCATCCCGATACGCATCCGCGCGAGCTGGTGAAGCTCGCCCGTAACATCATGGCCGGTACGCTGCCGCCAAAGAAAGTCGACACGGGGCCGGTGAAGGAGAACATCGTCACCGGCAAGGATGTCGATCTGTTCGAACTGCCGACTCCGCATTGGAACCGCACCGATGGCGGGCGTTACATCGCGACCTATGCGGGGTGCGTCACCAAGAACCCCGACACCCATGTGATGAATGTCGGCGTCTATCGCGGCATGATCGGCGATAAGAACCACATCCCGATCTACATGTATCGCGCGCAGCATATCGGACATCACGCGCTCGCCTGGCAGCAGAAGGGTGCCAAGGAGATGCCGATTGCTTTTGTCATTGGCTGGGAACCGACGCTGGATTTCTGCGCCGGTTCGCCCGTGCCGATGGGGGTCTGCGAATATGATGTGATGGGCGCGATCCGCGGCGCGCCGGTCGAATTGGTGAAATGCGAAAGCCACGATCTCTACGTGCCCGCGACGGCGGAAATCGTCATCGAGGGTTTTCTGCAATTCGATCCAAAGACCTATATGGAGGAAGGCCCGTTTGGCGAATTCACCGGCTATGTCGCCGGCGAGCGTTTGCCGCGGCAGACCGTAAGGGTGACGGCGATCACCCATCGCAACGATCCGATTCTGCGCGGCACCGTGGAAGGCGCTTTGCCCGGGAGCTTTTCCGAGAATGCGATTTGCAGCTCCATCATGCGCTCGGCAATTGCTTGGAACGTGCTCGACCGCGCCGGCATCCCGGACGTCACCGACGTGTGGGGTCCGCCGGTGCACGCGACCACCAATCTACTCGTCCAGATCAAGCAGACCTACCGCAACCAGGCCAAGCAGGTGGCGAACGCGATCTGGGGGAGTTCGGCTTCCCATGTGCGCTACAAACACGTGACGGTGGTGGACGATGACATCGACATTCACGATTACGCCGCCGTCGATTGGGCTATCGCCTATCGTGTGAATGCCGGCGAGAACGATATCGTCATCATGCCCTCGACCTTCGGCGCGGGCCTCGATCCCTCCACCCGCAAGCGCGACCGGGACATCGCCCTGTTCGGCAGCGGCAAATGGAACCGGATGCTGATCGACGCGACGATGAATCTCGACTACGACCCCGACCCCGATTTCGGGGGCAATCGCTTTCCGCCCACGGTCTGGCCTTCGCCGGAGGATGAGCAAGCCGTGCGCGCACGTTGGAAGGAATTGGGCCTCGACGGCAGAAGCAAGTCCCGGCGATGAATTTTTCCGGCGAGCTCATTGTCAAAGCGCCGCGCGAGGCCGTGTTCGATCGCTTCCAGGACGCGCGCTTTTTCGCCTCCTGTGTCGAGGGCGTGCACGATCTGAACGAGATCACACCTACGCGCTACACGGCGCTGTTCGAAACCAAGATTGCCTATATTCGCTTCAAATTCGAAGTCGTCGTCGACATGACTCGCGCCGAGCGTCCTCAAACAATCGAAGCCAAGATCGAAGGCAAGCCGCATGGGATTGTCGGCCGGCTTTCTGCCACATCGATCGCCACCTTTGTCGAAACGGGCGGTGAAACGATCATCAAATACGCCGTCGATGCGAGTTTGACGGGCCGCCTGGGCAGCATCGGTCAGCCGGTGCTGAAATCGAAGGCGAAGGAGATGGAGCGCCAGTTTGTGCAGCGGTTGCGGGCGGCCTTTCCGAGCGGCGTTGCGGAGGCCGCGTCGTGATCCCCTTCGCGTGGTCGGAACCGGAGACGCTGAAGGAAGCCGTCGCGCTGCTCGACCCCGAGGATCCGACCATTCGCCCGATCGCCGGTGGCACAGCTTTGATGCTGATGATGAAGGCCGG